>RFZT01000180.1 GCA_009920585.1 bacterium | reverse complement strand
GGACTTGACGCGAGGCTTTGCTCCTTTTTTGGCCTTAATAATGGCCGGATCTTTTGTTCAATCTATCTTGGTGTTTCACTCCAAGCTGGGAATTCTTAGTTCTTCCATTCGTTGCGGCGTTATCAAGCAGGCCAGAAGTAGTTCCGAAACGGCCTTTATTGCGGACTATCTTTGGCGGCAAAACAAGCAAGTAAAAATGCTGATTGATTCTCGATGCGGAGTATCTCCATGTGGGAATCTTCAATATCTGTCACCTCGCGTGGAAATGCCCGTTGTTGAAAATGTCATTGCGGAATTAGAGAAAGGCATAAGTACTTCGCAAAGCATTCGATTATTAACTAATTCCAGTGGCGTGGGTGAAATTACCCGCATTGGAAATCTAAAAGTGGTAGATCAATTTGCTGTTCCTGGGAAGGATCTGTTGGTTATTGAGGTTGAGACAAGATAAACAGGAATTTCAGGAAAAACAGGAAAATACAAACCTTGATATTTTAAAAAAGGTTACTGAGATTCACTCGTGTGAAATTGTCGGTCTGTGAGTTTCTACGGTTCAATGCTTTGGATTTCATCCTTGCAAAATAGACAAAGCATGTCTAAAATACTCGAATGATATCAAGGTTAAACTTTCGTGAATCGATTGAAAGAGGGTTAGAGTATTGGCCTGGTGTGGCTTTGCTTGGACCACGGCAGTGTGGTAAGACGACTCTAGCACGACAAATTGCTCAGGATCTGGGAGGAAAGATTTTCGATTTGGAAAACCCAGTGGATGCTGCTGCGTTGGAGAATCCCATGCTGGCTCTGGAGTCTTTGAGAGGGTTGGTAGTCGTAGATGAGGTTCAGCGCAAACCGGAACTATTTTTGATACTGCGGGTGCTGATGGATCGTGTGGGATCTCCAGCTAAATTTCTTCTCTTGGGAAGTGCTTCCCCTTTTTTGGTTCATGGGGTGACTGAGTCTTTGGCTGGCAGAGTTGCCTTGATTGATCTTCAGGGATTTTTGTTAAATGAAGTAGGTGCGTGCGACTTGACCAAATTATGGGCGAGGGGCGGATTCCCCCGATCTTTTCTCGCAGAGAATGAAAGTCTTAGTCATGGATGGAGACGTGATTTTCTCAGGACTTTTATCGAAAAAGATTTCGGCAATTTAGCTTTGGGAGCAACTCCATCCAGCCTTGGTAGGCTCTGGCAGATGTCTGCGCATTATCACGGGCAGACTCTCAATGCTTCGGAGATTGGGCGTGCACTTGGTGAATCCTATAAAACGGTGCAGAGGCATTTGGAGCTTCTTGAAGGAGCTTTTATGATCAGGATGCTGAAGCCTTGGTATGAAAACCTTGGCAAGCGCTTGGTGAGAAGCCCCAAACTTTATATAAGGGATAGTGGGCTCCTCCATTCTTTGCTCGGAATCGGGAGCTACGATAGCCTGCTAGGTCATCCTAAAATTGGCGCGAGTTGGGAGGGATTTGCGCTTGAACAGGTTCTTGCCAAACTTCCCAAAACGGATGCTTGGTTCTGGGGAACTCAAGGTGGGGCGGAGCTTGATTTGTTTGTTCAGGCAGGTGGAAGACGGATAGGATTTGAATTCAAGGTGGGCGATGCCCCAAAAATGACGAAGTCCCTTTCCATTGCACAGACAGATCTTGCGCTTGACGAGTTAGTGGTTGTTAAACCAACGGGAAGAGGATATTCGCTCGAAAGAAAAATTCGCGTTCTTTCCTTGGAAGAGACACTGCAGTTTTGTAGCGAGATTGCCGAAAGGTAGAAGAGAATTTGCAACTTGAACGCATGCCAGCTGGCGCTGGGTCTGCCGGTAACGAGTTGCGGGTTGCTGGTAACTGGTGCCGAAAATGGTTTTATGCGAAGTAAATTTTGCGCTCGACATTTCAATAAAAGGATATAAAATTGACATATGAAAGCTCTGCTTGATGTAACAAAAGATGCACTGGAACTTTCTTCTGAACACCGGTTTGCTTTAGCGAGAATCCTTCTTGATGTGGGCGAGGGCGACGATTCCCCTGATCCTGCGATCGAGGAGGCGTGGGAGCAAGAGATTGCTAAACGAATAGCTTCTATCGAGAATGGCACAGCCCCGTATACCGATGCCGAACAAGTCCTTGCGGAACTGGATTCGCGCTTTCCAGGGTGAAAATTCAGATTCTTCACGAAGCCAAGGAAGAATTGGCTTGTGCAATCCAGTATTACGAGGACATCACTCCCGGACTTGGCATTCGGTTGAAAAGACAAGTCAAAGAAGTCCTCAGTTGGATCAAGTTGAATTCTGAATTGCCACGCTTTCGCCCCAAAGGATATCGTAGAGTGAACTGCAAAACATTTCCCTACTACATCGCTTATTCTATCCGTAAAAACGAAGTATTCATCGTTGCAATTGCAAACAGTTACAAGTATCCGGATTTCTGGATCGAAAGAATGAGGTGATTGCGCCAGAATATGATATGTAAAATCCCGGAGGAGAAAAAGTAGATCGCTGAAGCGGTCAGGAAAAGTCGAAGCTGATTTCTCTTGAGATGATGTGGCTCGGAGGTGGTTGAAGACGTTTGAGAAGGCGATCCACCTTTGCGCTGCTCGGCTACGACGTAACGGTTGTAACTGGTGGGACGTCAAAATGAGGTTGATTTGTATTTAAAATCGTATAACAATTTAAATATGAAAACGACTCTGGATATTCCAAGTGGTTTGCTGAGTGAGGCAATGAGGTTGGCTGGAGTGAAGACGAAACGCGCGGCGGTGCTGGCTGCCTTGGATGATTTCTCGAAGCGCGGCCGAATGAGCGAGATGGCCACGAGATTGGGAAATTCCGAAACATTCATGTCGGCTACAGATTTAGAAACCCTGTGCCTTCAGGAGAAACCGGAATGATGCTTGTCGATACATCGAGCTGAATTCAATGCCTTCGCCGTGATGGGGAAGCAGAAATGAAGGAAAAAGTCCGAAGTTTGCTTTTGAATGGGGCGGCGGTTTTATGCCCTGTGGATATCGCGGAGTTGTGGATGGGAGCTGACTCGAAAAAGGATCAAGTCGACTTGACGGATTTGAGCGCGGTTTTGCGCTGTTTGACGATGTCTGGAGAAGTTTGGGAGTGTTCATTTCGCCTTGCTCGCATCTGTCGGGCCAAGGGAACTCCAGTTCCCTCAAGTGATTTAATGATTGCTTCATGTGCATTTAGCCATGGAGTGAAAACATTGTCGAAAGATAAGCACTTTGAAACTCTGGAGGGATACCGGGATTTGGTAAGATAGCGGATGGCGTGGAGCGCGCCAGAAGTCGCGAGCAGGAAGTAATTTTGAAATTGGGCAGTAGATTTATCAGAGATCCCAACTGGAGAAAATTTGACTATAAAGATTTTCGGAAAAACAAAGTTTGTTCCTGGCATTTAAAAAGCAATATCATGTTTTTAAATGCTTTGCTTTCATATATGATTTTCATTTAGATTTTCGGCATATGTTGGAAATTTACAATAATCCTGTGGCAATGGAGCCGTTGATGCCCGTAGCGGAGACCTGCCTACAATAGGGCGGGTCTCATTGGGGAGACGCTGCGGAGTTTGCTGAACCAGACGGTGCTGATGTCAAATAAAGACTTTTAAAAAGTCTAATTATGCGTTAAATTGATTTCCATGGAAGATCAACTAGAGCAAATACTCAAAGAGAAAATTCTTTCCGCTGTGGAGTTGCCTGTTCCGAGGTTGACGAGGCGGGATAAGGATTTGCCGTGTATATCCAACAAAGCATTTGCTGTGATAGGTATGCGGCGTGCAGGGAAGACGAGTTTTTTGCATCAGTGTCGTGGGGATTTGATTGCGAAGGGGAGGAATCCTCGAGATCTGGTGTATTTCAATTTCGAGGATGAACGCTTGGGTGGTCTGCGGGCGGTGGATTTGCACCGGGTGGTGGATGCGCATGCGAGGCTTTTCCCGCCTGCGCCAGGGAATAAAGTTGGCTTCTTTTTTGATGAGATTCAGTTGGTGCCGGGTTGGGAACAATTTTGCAGAAGGTTGTTGGATTCGTCAAACTACGAGGTTTTTGTTTCGGGTTCTTCAGCGAAATTGCTGAGCAGGGAGATTGCGACTTCGATGCGGGGTCGGGCTTGGGAAATTTTGATTCAGCCGTTCGGATTCGGGGAGTTTTTGCGTCACAATGGGCATTCGGTGCCGGATGATGCAGGGAGGTTGCCAGCGAGGGAGAGGGCTTTTTTCGACAACCAGTTTGCTTCTTACCTTGAGGTGGGAGGTTTTCCTGAGGCTCAGGAGATGGGTGTCACGGATCGGCGTAAACTTTTGCAGGGCTATGTAGATGTGGTGCTGCTACGGGATGTGATCGAGCGGCACGGGGTGGGAAATCCGACGGCATTGCGGTGGATGGTGCGGCGGTTGCTGGGGAACCCGGCGGGGCATTTTTCGATTACGAAATTCGCGGCGGATTTGAAGTCGCAGGGGATTCCGGCGGGGCGTGAGATGCTTTACGAATTCTTGGCACATTTGGAGGATACCTTTCTGGTGGCTTCCTTGCCGCTCGCGACGGATTCCGAGAAGCGGAGGCAGGTGAATCCGAGGAAGGTTTACCCTGCAGATACGGGGTTGATTCCGGTTTTTGATCGGAGCCTGAAGGCGAATCTGGGGCATTCGCTGGAGGTGGCGGTTTTTCATGAATTGGAACGGCGCGGTTGTGAGGTGGGTTATTGGAAGTCGGCCTCCGGATTTGAGGTAGATTTTGCGGTGACGACTGCCATGGGCGCTAGGGAGTTGATTCAAGTTTGCACTTCGTTGGAGGATTCGGAGACGAGGGAGAGGGAGGTGCGGGCTTTAAAGGAAGCCCGCGCGGAATGGCCGGATGCGCGCGCCTTTATTTTGACACTGGAGTCGAGATTGCCATTTCCCGAAGTGCCGCCGGGAATAACTGTGAAACCAGCCTGGGAGTGGATACTGTGTGGCGATGCCTCCACCAATGTTCGAGGGCAAGTTGTAAAATCCGGTGTCTGAAATTTCTGTCATCAT
>RFZT01000179.1 GCA_009920585.1 bacterium | reverse complement strand
GCCACACGGCATCGCTGTTTTTTACTCCCGCGAGGGACAGACGGCGGATGCGATCATTGAGCGCCTAGCGGCCAAATACGGCGCGGACTTTCAAGTCACTGTCGCCACCAACGACCGCATGGAACGCACAACCTCGGAGTCATTCGGATGCGACTCGATCTCGGCCACCCAACTTCTCGGTGAAATCGAGCGGGCCAACAATTCACTGAGGGAAAAAATCCGCCGCCTTCAATGACGATGCGGAATTGCGCTTGACCCAACCTGCGCATCCGGAAAAGTTGACCCCATGGCAAGAGGGATCAGCAGTCAATTTGACAGACCAAACCGTTTTTGTAAGGAAGTCTAAGAAATGCTTTTTGAAGTCGTTCATACTACGGGCTACCGCTACAGCGTGCCGGTGAGCGAGGCCTACCTCGAAGCGCGCCTCACCCCGCCCAAACGAGAGGATCAGGATGTCCTATCCCACCGCATCGACTTTAACCCAGAGGCTAAAATGTCCGATTACACAGACTATTTTGGTAATGTGGCGACATTTTATTCCATGACGCTCCGTCATGAGCAACTCAAGGTGACGAACCGTATGACTGTGCGCACAAAGCCTCGAAACCTGGCCCTCGAGGCTTTGCAGCTCAATGTGGCAGAGGCAAGGCAGATTCTAGGATCTGCGATGACGGATATTTTCGATTATTTGCAGCCAACGGCAGCGGTACCGACTAGCGGGCCAGCTGTATCGTGGGCAAAAAAGATTTTTAAAAGTTCCAGCCCCATACGAGTGGCTTTGCAGGATTTGAACGAAGCTGTAAACGAACATTTCACCTACAAATCCGGAGTAACCCAGAACTCAACGCCTCTGGCCAGTATTTGGAAAAAACGAGAAGGCGTTTGCCAGGACTTCGCCCACATCATGCTCAGCGTTCTTCGCGCCGCGGGGCTCCCTGGCAGATATGTTTGCGGCTACATTGAATCCGACTCGCCCAAAGCCAATGGTACGGAGGGAAATCTTGTCGGATCCCTCGCCACGCATGCTTGGGTCGAAGTCATGCTCCCAGGCCTCCGCTGGGTGGCCCTAGACCCCACAAACAAGCAATGGTGCGGCGAGCGCCACATCACCGTTTCCGTAGGCAGGGATTTCTCGGATGCCGCACCTGTGCGTGGCACATTCAAAGGCTCAGGCACTCAAAGCATAAGCGTGAGCGTGAGCATGAGGCGATTGACCGATCCCCATCTAGAGATTGCAGGCTCCAGCATGATACCAACGGTCTGAAGTAATTCGCGTGAGATCTCAGTCGCGAAAGACAATGGCGCGGGTCCCATGAACAAGTACCCTGTCCTCGACATGAAATCGAACTCCGCGAGCAAGGGCTAAGCGCTCACAGTCACGCCCCATCCGCACAAGGTCATCGGGAACGTGATAATGTTCCACACGCGCAACCTCCTGTTCAATGATCGGCCCCTGATCAAGATCGGACGTAGCATAGTGGCAGGTAGCCCCGATCAGCTTCACCCCACGCTCAAAGGCACGGCGGTAGGGGTTCGCTCCCACGAAGGCGGGTAGAAACGAATGGTGGATATTGATAATGCGCCCTTCAAACTCTCGGCAAAGCCAATCGGGCAGAATTTGCATGAAGCGTGCGAGAACAATCAACTCAGCCTTGCAATCCCGTAAGTGCATCGCCAGTTGCTCAAAGGCTGAAGATTTATCGCCATTGAAATCGATCTCCTCAAAAACCAAACCCTCACGCTCAACAATCCCTCGGCAGTCACCGTGATTTGAAATCACCTGAGGAATCGCAATATTCAATTCCCCAGAACGCCAGCGCCAGAGCAGATCAGCCAGGCAATGGTCCTGTCGGCTTGTCAAAAGAACGGCATTCATCGGACGATCGCTGGGGCGCAAAGTCCACTCCGCTCGCATCTCTGCAGCGATGGTTTCGAACTCAAAGCGGAATGAATCTGGATCCGATGATATTTTTCCCCCAGTGAAAGCGAGTCGACTGAAAAACCACTTTGAAAGCGGATCGGTATATTGACTCACTTCCAGCAAGTTGCCGCCTGAGGTAGCAATAAATCCAGTGATTCGCGCGAGAAGGCCAACGGCATCAGGACAGTGAAGTTTAAGGATGTGGGTTTGCATCAAACAAGCACGCCAGGCTCTGGCGTCGGCGCCCTCTGTGGAGCAACAGGCGTGGCAGGCGCCGGAGGTTCCTTAGTATTGCTACCACCATCCCCCCCACCCTCACCATTCTTGACATGCGGATCAAAATAATGATCCAGCGCGATGAAAAATGCCTTGGAGTGGCGCGCGAAGAAGAAGTTGAAAAGCACGACTGGTGAGATCACGCATACGAGCAACAAGGGAAGGCTCAGATGGTAAAAATACTCCAGATAACAATAGATCATGATGCCCAGAATGCTTCCGCCACCGTAATTGATCGCCCAGATCGAAAGAAGGAAGTAGCCGAGTTCCCGCTCATAAGCATACCCACACCGCGGACACCCATCAAGCGGCGTAAAGTAATCCCTCAAACGCCGGACTCGAAAAATCGACATGAAGATCGGCTTTGTTCCGCACTCTGGGCACTTCAATAGACAAGCGCGGAAAAAATACTGGAAGGCTCGTCGGATATCGTGGTTCATGGAATGAGAAATGCCACCTACTTATCGATGAAAAACAAGGAACGGCAAGCCGTCAAAGAGCTGATCTGCATTGCAGACAGCGGTAATATCGGTTTCATGGCAAAATGACTTTACGGGTATCCCTCGGGATTTGCATGGCAATTTTAACTCTGCCTCTCGCCGGTTGCGGGAAAGCAGATCGTCGCGCCGACTTGGTTTTCCTGAACGGAGCCGAACCTGAAACACTCGACCCTGCTATCATCACAGGTCAACCCGAGGGTCGCATCGTCAACGCCCTTTTTGAGGGTCTTTGCGCTTACGACGAAAACGGCCAACCTTCCCCAGGAGTCGCCGAAAGCTGGGAAATTTCTCCCGATGGAAAAACCTACACGTTTCACATTCGGGCCAATGCCAAGTGGAGCGATGGATCGCCTCTCACGGCCCACGATTTCGTTGAATCTTGGCATCACACCCTCACGCCCGAAACCGGATCTCAGTACAATTATCAACTCTATCCGATCAAAAATGCTCAATCCTTTTCGGAAGGAAAACTTGCCGATTTCTCGCAAGTGGGCGTTCGCGCTGTCGATGAACGGACGCTCGTTGTGGAACTCGAAAATCCCACAAGCTACTTCCTCCAACTCTGCGCTTTTCCGACGCTGCACCCTCTTCCAGTCGATCTGATCAAGCGCGCGGGGGACGATTGGGTCAAACCCGGAAAGATCATTTCTAACGGAGCCTACACGCTGGAAAGTTGGCGCATTAATGACAAAATCCGGCTTCGCAAAAACTCCCAGTATTGGGACTCCGCGAACGTAGCACTGGAAACCATCGACGTACTTCCGATCTCAGATGCCAATGTGGCGTTTAATTTTTACGCCAGCGGACTTGCCGATCTCATGATGGACAAGGGCCTCGCTCCACCAGCCTTGCTGGAGGATTTAAAAAAACGCCCAGACTTCCATGCTGCCCCATTTTTAGGAATCTACTTCCTGCGCTACAATTGCGAGCGCGGCCCCTTCAAGGACGAGCGCGTGCGCCGAGCCTTCTCTCTGGCGGTAGATAAAAACTGCATCGTAAATAAAATCACGCGAGCGGGTGAACTCCCAGCAAACGGCTTTGTTCCACCAGGGATACCTGGCTTCAACGGCACTGATGGGTTGCCCTTTGATCCTGCGCAAGCGGCGCGATTACTCTCCGAGGCGGGATTTCCAGCTGGAAAGGGATTTCCTAATGTGAACTACCTTTATAGTAAGAGCGAACTCAATGAAGCGATCGCCGTGGAACTCCAAAACATGTGGCGCGACTCGCTTGGAGTGAATGTGAACCTCGTGCGACAGGAGTGGAAAGTGTATTTGAATTCGCTCTCGCTTCTCGACTACGACATCGCCCGTTCCAGTTGGGTCGGCGACTACGCAGACCCCAACACTTTCCTAGATATGTTCCTCACTGGTGGCGGCAATAACCGTACGGGATGGAGCGCACCGAGCTACGATGCCCTCGTCGCTGCCGCCTCAAGGGAACTCAATCCCGCTCGTCGCTTTGAAATTCTGCGGGAGGCCGAGGATCTTCTCGTGAAAAAAGCCATCCCCGTCTGCCCCATTTACTACTATGTGGGCATCCAACTCTACGATCCAACGAAGTTCGACGGCATTCGGGCTAATGTCCTCGACGAGCACCCACTTCGAAAAATCCGCAAAAAATAATAGCCCATCTCTGATCCTCATCCGATGGTCTTGATGTTTCTAGGCCGTGGAAGCGGAGGTTCCTCGCCGATGACCTCTTGAGGCAAAAATGGCTATTGAGGAGTTTCTGGTTTTTTAATCCACCGCGAAACGGAAAGCAGATGGCTTTTTCGTTGAGCATGCGCCGTGCTTGATCCATGATCGGCAATGTTATGAATATAGCAAAAACCTCGATTGCGCTGCTGCTTGCTACGATCTGTGCGGCATTATGCCAAACTCCGCTACCTACCCTGCCGCCGGACGGCTTTGTCACACTCGAACAAATCGTGAATGATTTTGCCAACTCTCCGGATACTGCTTTTCAAAAATACAATGGCATGCGCGTCTGCGTGTATGGACGCGTTGGCAAAGTGACTCAGTCCGATGACACCGAAGGCGATCCCCTCACGGTTTACTTGCAGCTCCCCAACCGCCCAACACCCGACGTGAAGGCCTATTTCGATTCGGACGATATTCCCTCCGCCACTGTGGGCGTTTCGAGCGATGATTCGCGCGCCACACTCTATCACCGCGACTGGAGCGGAAACATCCTCCGGACCAGCTCACTCGTGGTAACTGGTGAGAATACCGCGATCCGTGGCACCTTCGATAACTTCGTTGCCGGCGACATCATTCTTAAAAATAGCTTCAAGCTGGATCCTGCCGCCCTCCAAAAGAAACTGACCGAACACGGCATCGC
>RFZT01000178.1 GCA_009920585.1 bacterium | reverse complement strand
GTGGATGGCAGCGCACGCGAGTATTTTCCGCCGATTTACTCCCCCAAAAACTATTCGTCCATTTCGTCGCCAAGAAGGAATTGAAAATCAGCGATCGTGAGTGCCTTGGCGAAGTTTTCCTCACCAAGAATGTCATTCGCGATATTCCCTTTGTGTTTCTGAAGGGTACGGATTTTTTCCTCAATCGTGTTTTTGATGAGGAGGCGGTAAGCGAAAACTGTTTGCTTTTGCCCAATCCGGTGCGTGCGGTCGATCGCCTGCGCCTCAACGGCTGGGTTCCACCAAGGGTCAAAGAGAACCACGTAACTCGCGGCAGTCAGATTGAGTCCTGCACCGCCGGCTTTGAGACTGATCAGGAAAATGCCGGCGCCTTCGTGTTTCTGGAAGGAATCCACAAGTGCACCGCGATCCTCTGTTTGGCCAGTGAGCATGAAGGTAGTCCAAGCACGTTGGGTTATTTCCTCCCGTATGATTTCGAGCATTTCGAGGAATTGGGAGAACACGAGCACCTTCTGCCCCTCCTCCATCAGAGGCTCCAACAACTCCATGAGGGCAGAAACCTTAGCGCTTTCCTCAGTGGTCGCTTGCTTTGTCTTTTTGGATGCCGACTCGAGCCCGAGAAGGCGTGGGTGGCAGCAAATCTGGCGAAGGCGGAGGAGGCTGGTGAGGATGTTGAATCTTAGCTTGTCGAGTTGCTTGTTGGTTTCCACCTTCAGCAACTGAGCGCGGGCTCGCTTGAGTTCAGCATTATATAGCGTGGATTGCGTTCCTTCAAATTCAACAATGATGTCTTCCTCAACGCGGTCTGGGAGATCGCGGGCGACTTCGTTTTTTGTTCGGCGAAGTAAAAATGGACGCGTGCGTGCTGAGAGACGGCGACGCGCAAAGAGATCCTCCTTGCCATCGAAATTCTTCACAAAGCTGGCACGTTTCCCAAGAACCCCCGGCATGGCAAATGCGAAGATAGACCATAAATCCAGCAGTCGGTTTTCAATCGGAGTTCCAGTAAGAGCCAGTCGATGTCGGGCTGCCAGAGAGCAGGCGGCTTTGGCATTTTGCGAGCTGGGATTTTTGATAGCTTGGGCTTCATCTAAAATCACGGCTCCCCATTTGCTAGAGCGCAGCAATTCTTCATTATTGCGAAGCTGGGCATAGTTGATGACGAGAAGATCGGCCTCAGTCTTCACCTTCTTGGAATCAGCGTTGGACCGACTCCAAACCTCGACATTGAGGTCTGGAAAGAACTTTAAACACTCGGCTTGCCAGTTGTCTTGAACCGATTTTGGACAAACGACCAACATGGGCTCAGTGACATTCTTGTCCTTTCTCAACCAGGCAATCCAAGCCAGTGTTTGAAGCGTTTTCCCAAGCCCCATATCATCCGCGAGCACGCCGCCAAAGTTGTTGGCTGTCAGATAGGCGAGAAAGTGGAATCCCTCGAGTTGATAGGGGCGAAGTGTGGCCGTGATAGCGTCAGGTGCAGGCGGCGTGACTCGGGTCTGAATATCCTCGATCCGGCGTTGGATTTGCTTCACCCGATCGGCGCCGACCAATGAGGTGTTTTTCTTGGTGAGGGATCCGAGTTGCAACGCATGAAGGCGTTGCTTTTCGTGACTGAAATCATCCACAGCGAGTCCGAGATCGGCGAGTTCCTTGATTTGCTCTTCCGAGAGTTGGAAATCCAGTTTTCTCCAACCTTTCCCCTTGATGCGGACCCATTTTCCTTTGGCTTTAAGAAGGAGATTGATCTCCTCTTGGGTGAGCGTGGTGTCGTCCACACTCAATGCGACACTCAAATCAAACCAGTCAATCTCGGCAGAGCTATCCTCAATATGAAGTTGCACATACCCTGCCACGCTACCATCCCGCAGGCTGGCCAGATCGGAATCGAGTTCGACCACACACCCTTCCGGACGCTGATCGAGCCAGGAAATAAAATGCTCCGGCCATTCTTTGCCTTGAATGCGCTGTTCAAGCCAGATTTCTGAGTAGTCGAATGCAGCTGACTTCTTGGTCATCTGGCGAAGCCAAGCCGTTGTTGCCGGCATCGCGGATTTCTCAATCTGAATAAACGTGTCGGGAGATGGAATTTTTTTTATGAATGAGGAGCGGGTATTTACCCAATTTTCACCATCCCAGAGAAGTGGAGCCTCATAATCACTGAATGTCGTCTTTGCACTAATCTGGAGGTAATCCGAAGCCACACTCTCGTATTGAAAAACGCGGCAGCGAACGACGATATCGCCAGCAATAATCTGAACTTTTTCAGCAAGATGCTTCGGCGGGGGCAACTTCAGCTTTGCAAGGGCATTAATTCCCTCACGGGATTCCAGCGCTTTAACGGGAATGCGCTGCGGCCAGGAGACCGCCGTATTTCCAAACGGCCAGTAATCCAGCGAGTAGACACGATCACAGGTGATGTAGCGGAGAGGTTTGCCGGGCAGAACAGCAAGGGGAGAAGGTGGTATTTCACCACTTTCAGTCCGAAGAGTCAGCTCGTAACAGTCATCGGAACCTTCATGACTATAGAGATCCCAAACAAGCCGCTGATTGGAAAACTCTACCCGTCCGCCATCCCTTCCGACAACGTGCGCGTGAAACATTTCCTCACTACTTGCAAGCTGACTCAGGCTTTTAGTGAACGAAGCGGACATTTCGGTCACTTGCACGCCATGAATTTCTCCGTATTTATCCACCAGCGAGCGAAGCACAATGTGAGATCCCGGACTGAGCTCAAAGGGCGGTTCACCATAACCGTTCCTCACAACAAGTGACTTCAGTTTTTTTTGAATAAGCGGAGAGAACTCCAACTCGCCCGGATGCCGAATTTCAATCAACGTGCCGTTTTCAGTGAGCTTGAAACGAAGCTCCGGCGGGATCACTGCCACGGAGTCCTCCGCATCCTTCCAAGACCGTAAGGACTCAAGCCACCTATGCGTTTCCTTGAGCCTATCCCACTGAGCCATCAATCGGGTTTTCAGATCCTGATCGACCATATCATTGATAGGATAAGGCATCTCGAGATCAACATTGCGGGCTAATTCGGCAAGGTAGGCCAAAAACTCCGAAGCGGACTGCGGAGGGTATTCCTCAGGATAAACAACGAGTTCATCGTATCTCCAAATAGAGGATCGTCCAAGGGCACTATTAAAATCGTTAAAAACGATTTTCCTCTTTTTCGTTTTCCACCAAGAATCAGCTGATTTCAAAAACCTCAGCGCATTTTTTGGAAGGGTTTTTCCAGTTTTCGACGAAATCAACTCAAGGAGGGAACCTTCGCTTGCAGGTGGGAGTTTGTTAGTGGAGTGGGGAGCGTTCGTTTGCGCACGACTCATTTCTCGCGTCTTAAAGATCACCGCAGCGACATGACGGCAATCCACACGATGCTTGCATGTGCACTCCCCCAATGCCAAAAAGTCGTCAATATTGATGGTAACGTTGTATTTCTTTAGATCAAAAACATCTGCCCTAATCTCGTGTTCGGACTCATTCCATAGGGAATTTCCAACAGCCCCGCTCTGATAAAGAAATTGCCCGTCCGCAATATTTCTCGAACTGAAGTCGTGCAGGTGTTCTTCAAGCATTTCAGAATACTTGGGAGTTAAAATGGGGCTTTGGTCGCCGGACATAATTTCTGATTAAACCATGAGTCACCGAAACCGAGCAAAGTCGATTTTTGCTTTTTTACGCCACTCTCATGCGGCCAATCCTCTCTGGTCCCCTTATGGGAACCGCAAGATCTCGATTCGCGAAAAGGGGGCACGTGAACGTCTCTGTCGTACAGATGCTGGATGGATGATCAAGAAGAATTGAAATTCACCCACAACCCGCAGGACGGACGGACTCGCCGCCATCGATTTTACAGGCTATCCCTACGGCACAAACCTCGTCGTTCGTGTAGCCGAGATCGAACTCCTGTAAGCTCTAGCTTCAAACGCTGACACCCTCCCTAATGCTGCCTTCGGCAGGCTACCCCCAGCCAGTGCCCCGCTGGCATGTGTTCAGGTTTCCAGTTTCAGATTTTTTCTCCCCCTCCCCCCGCAGATGTCCAACCAGTGTTGTTAGGGTTGCTGGCGAAATGATCACCAAAATCCTTCGCCTCATCGAATGCATTCCACCAGTTACGCACAACTCGAGACCTAGGCTCAGCGGCCAAGCGGCAGCCACTCCGCTCATCTTAAGACTTAAAAAATTAATGCTTAAAACATCTCCGCTCGCCCCGCAGAACCCCTTGCAGCCAGTGTTCCTCAAGCAGGAGGAATTTGTTTTTGGCGAGCGGAGCCATCGCAATCACCTCCCGCGTTAAATGGGTAGGCCCATCTCAAAACCCACCATTCAACTTCGATGAAAAAGCATCAACTTCACGAAAAGAGATATCGCGTTTACGTGAATCAGCGTCCGCACCTCCCTGCCCAAGCCGGGCGCAAACTTTTCTTTGAGGCCAGCTCCCACAAAGAAGCCGTCCTCTTTTCCGAACAACTCGTGGGCACCATGGTTGAATGGTTTTTGGAAGATTACCGATTTTATGGATCAAGGCACCACGACGTCATAGAAACGCTGCGGAAGTTTGTTGTGAATTTTTGGATTGAGCCGATTGACGATGCTCCTCTGCCGGGCAAGCCTTTTTGCGCGAAAAGACACGCTACAAAACTCCTAGAACCGCACCCTCACATCCTCGCCAAGGTCGCACCGCACATCTTCGGATTCCAAGCGTAAACCAAGCCCGTCCGATGAGCTCCACCCACCTGAACTTATGCCCTCACATCAAATGCAATAAATGTTTAACGCGCATGGAAAAAGCCTCTAGACCCGCTTTTTTAACTCAATCTTGCTTTGTTTATCGCAGCTACATCACTAGCCTATTTTCACTGATCACTTGTAAGCTGAAAAAACCATTCACAGAGGATTCACTTCCACTCCATGCGCCCATTTTTCACAAAATAAAAAGTAATGAACGCTGACGCCCTGTTTCCATCTCTTTCCGCAGCTTAAATCATGGCACGCAAACCAACAACCGAGACCTCGACTGCCAACCTGGGCTTTGAACAAAAGCTGTGGTTAACGGCGGACAAATTGAGGAACAACATGGACGCGGCGGAAT
>RFZT01000177.1 GCA_009920585.1 bacterium | reverse complement strand
GCGAGGAGATAGCGGATCGTGTCGAGGCAATCGTAGTTGGTACGGTTGTTTTTGTTCTCTGGGATGTCTTCGAAGAAGCCGCGCCAATCCTTGTTTTTGATTGGCCCGGTTACGAGCCAGTTCCAGGCGCGGTCGCGGTTCGGACGGAAGGTTTCCGTGCCGGAATGCTTGTCGAGGGACTCAAAAAGCATAACCGCATAGATCACGCTACTGGAGTAATCCTCGATGACCTCCTCTGTCTTGGGATCAACGCGAAAAGGCCAAGTGCCATTCGGTCTCTGCCTTGCGGCAAGCGAGCGACCGATCGCCGTGGCGGCTTCTAGGAAACGCTTCTCGCCAGTGGCGTCGTAAAGCTGGAGATAGGCCAGCGCCATGATCGCCGCCTTGTCGGGCATAAGGCCGCTCTTATCGCGGAAGCCGCCTGGTTTTTTCTCAAGAAATGTACTCCAAGGAAGACCGGCATAGGGCCAATCGGTCGGAGTGCTGTGGGCGATGTTCCAATCCGCGAGGGCCACGGCCTGATCGAGCGCGCTTTGGTCACCGAAGGTTTTCCAGTGCCGAAGGAATGTTTTGATATTGAGGGCGTGATGGAAGGCGGGATAGGAAACAAAGCGGTCCGGGCCACTCGTGAAAGGCGCGCCGTTCTGCTGGAGGTTAGAGTAATAAACCCACGGCATCTGCGTCTGGCCCTTTTCATCCAGAAGCGATTCAGGCGGACCCTTGAACCACTTCATGTGATCGTCCAGCAGGAACGACATTCCGCGCCGGACCGTTTCCTCATGCGACTGGAGCGGAGTCCACCGGTGGCGCGGCGGGCTCCGCCGCCGACACTGTGGCATTGGATGACAGGACGAGTGCGGCGAGCGCGATCGAGGACAGGGCTCTGCGGGTTATGGGGTTCTGTTTCATGATGGTTGGTTTTACTTGTGGGGCTACATTGCGTCGCTCTTGATTGCGATGGGCGGTGGTCTCCGGCCGAAGGGTGATTTGCCGATGAACGTGAAAAAGGAATGCTCTCATTTGCTTATATTTTTTCCCAAAGGGCCATTTACGGATGAGCGGGCGTCACCTGGAAAGCGGGGAGCACAGTCGGGTTTTCCTGTTGAGCCCCCAACTCCGGTCGCCGAGGCGAGCTTCCGCCCGCCGCCGGCTCCAGCGCGAGGACGACCGCCGCAGCTTGTGGCATGTCATAGAGCAGTTCGTCGCCGTATCGGTAAATGCCCAGATCGACACCGTCGCGCGGATAGATCTCCTTCACCCAATAGAGCGCGGCGGGAGTCTCGTCCAAACCCAGCCAGCGGTTGAGGGGGATGGAGGCGCGCGCCGCCTGTTTGCCGACGGAAAAGAGGAACAGGAAGCCCCGGTCCTTGATCATGTGCGCACTGCCGTCGATCGTGGCCTCACCCGGGCAGTCGAACAAGTCGCGCTTCACCTTCAGGTAAGCATAATTCTCAGTCGCCCAAGCCCGCCACCTCTTGAGAAATTCGCGATTTTCGGCATGGGCCAATCCCTTGAACCCAGGCCCGATCTGGCAATAGGAAGACATGCTGAGCGTGGAGATGACATTATATTGGAACTGCGCGGGGGCCTCCCCGAAGACAGCGCAGTAATTCTTGTAGATTGGACGGAACCGGTCGTTCTGGTTGTGCCAGGCCTGATAGCGGTTCATGTCCGCGCCGTTGGTTTCATAGTAGTTGTCGGCCGCATTCAGATAGCGCAAGGCCCATGGCTCGCCGCGCTTGAGCCCATAATAAGCCTCCAGGCAAAGCCTCGGATGTTTCTCGCGGATCGTCTTCAGGAAGGCCTGGATGTTTTTCCACTCCTTGTAGAAGTTGTCACCCGGCTGATGCCCGTGGTTCTTGGCAAAACAAGGATCAATGCCACAGCCCAGCGGGCCAGGCCGGTATTGCGCCACTTCGAAATAGCTCAACCAGCGTCCGTCCCACCCCCACCAGCGCGGCTGGTATTGATTGAACACCGCCTCGTGCAGCGCCAGCGCGTGCTTCATGTAGTCGTCACTGGCCGGACACGACACCCCGCGCCCGAAGAGGTATTGGCTGGGATTTCCTTTTTCATCGAGCGAGCGCCACTCCGGCTTGGCCTCGAAGAGCAGGCCGGGCACGGCAAAACTGCTAACGTAGACGCCGACTTGTTTACTGTAGTCGATGAACTTCTCCATCGCTGGCGGTGCCTTGAAGTCGGAAGAGAAATCATCCGGCTTGAAGACGTCGAGCTTGACCTCCTGCGGCGCATGCCAGCCTGCCCCGGGATTGTTCTCTGCCAGTCCGGCCACGGCTGCGTCCTGCGGGAAGCCGAGCGGGTCGATGCGCATCTTGTAGAGGTAGGCCTCCAGATTGGGATGGGTGCCGCGTCCATACCAAGTGTGGGCGGTCATGATATCGTGGATGCCGGCCTCTTTCAGCGTATCGATGATTGCGGGCTTCGGATCGAACAATCCAGCCCACCAGCCGTTCTGCCAGACCCAGTAACCGTCCTCAGGCAGTTGCAGATCGTCAGGCTGAATCCGTCGCATGAACGCCTGCATTGCCCAGACCTCGCCCCAGTCGAGCACCTCGGATGGAACGTCCGTTACCTCGGCAGGAATCCTGCCGTCCTTGAAATGCTGGCCCAGTCCGGTGCCTCCCCAGGAGAGCAACGGCGAACGGCCGCGGCCGGGATACGGCCCTTGCGAAGGGCGCTGGATGCCTTCCTTTCGATAGACGCCGAGGAAGTATTTCTCGCTGACGTTCACCTCGCCGGCCGCCGCTTGGTCGTTCGGCTGGTAGCCGAGCCGGAACCCCTCCTTGCCCTTCTGTGTTAGATCCCAATACGGATACTCCAGCCCGGCAAAGCACCCACCCTTCTCGGCGCGCAGGAAGAGATTGATCGGACAATGCCAGATCGTCTGGTCATCGTGGAAATGAATTTTCTGGAAGGCCGTCGTCTTCACGTCCTCCAGCATGACGGACTTGAGGAAGTAGGGCTTGCCGTCGGCGGCTTTGGTTTCCAGCCATTTCTCGACGAAGCGGTCCTCCGCGCCGAGTGTGTAATGCAGTTTCACCTCCAGGCCACCATCGGCAAAGCGCAGCACCGCTTCGCCGCTCTTCACGTTGGCATCCAACGCCTTGATGGAACGGATGGTGCCCGTCGCGGTCGACACCTCAAAACCGATTCCGGCAAACGTGTAGGTGTTGTTCAACTCCTTGTCATGGATCGAGCGCACTGCGCCGCTCGTCCGGTCGATCTCGACCACCACCAAAGGGTTTTCCAGTTTCAGCGGTTTATCCCCTTGTGCCTGCGCCCGGGCTGACAGCACCAGAACACTCAGCAGCAGGGCTGCCGTGAGCGCGAAGAACGCGATGGAATGCTGTTTCATGATGGATTTTTATTTAAAAATGGTTTTGAGAAGGGGCTTCAGGCGAACCTCAGGGCCGAAAGCGGGTTGTATCGTCGCATTCCTGATCATTGTGCGGTCGGAGGCTTGGGAGTAGCGGTCGGTGTCGGAACGATTCCGGAATCACTGCCGGGCGGAAGCGGGGTTCCGGAAGGTTGCGGCGCCTTTGGGGTTGTGCGCGGCCGCGCCGGAGGCTTCACCGCGGTCCATCCGGTCTCGAGATGCGAGATTCGGATCAATTCCTCGTAGGCATCGTTGCAACGATCCGTGACCTGCTGGTTGTGCGTAGAGAGTTCAAAGTCGATGGTTGCACGCAGGAGCAGCATCCGCCAGCGCCACGACTCCCGCACACGCTGGGAGAGTTTGGCGTCGGCGCCCTGCAAGAGTTCATAGGCTCGGACGATATCCTTGGGGTTTTGATTCCCTCGCTGGTAGGTCTTTTCGAGAAGGAGGATCGCCTCGGTCACGGGCTCCACGACCACGGGGGAATACTCGGCGGAGACATATTCCCGCACGGCGTCCACGGCCTTGGTGTTTCGATTCCAGAAAAACTGGCTGAAAATGACTTTATTGATGTCGTCATACTTGCCTTCGGAATAAGGGAACCCGCCGTCGAGCGCTTTGCCCGACTGATCCCAAATCCGCTGAAAGCGCTCGGGTAGAGGGTTCGCGCCCGAACCGCCCCACGGGAAACGCCCCCACATCGAGATTTCGGCGAAGTTGAGCAGAGGCAGGCCACCCGCCACGCCGTGATCGAGAAAATACCGGGGATAGTCGCCGTGCGAGTCGTCCATGATGTAATCGGCCCAGTTGTTGTCTTTCTCCAGCTCGCGGGACAGCCCGTCGTATTCGCCGTCGGGCTCCGAACGAACATCGAAACACCAGGTGCCCACGACACGCTTCGCTTGAGGAAACCGCTCGCGGGCGAGGCGGAAGAACTCGCGGCTGATCTTCAAGTAACCGCGTCCACCCCACGGCCAGCATTCCTTGCAACCGCATCCGCCGGAGTCGTAGGGGAACGCGATGACGTAATCCAGTCCGGACTCCTTGCCATGGTCGAGATACTCGCCGAGCATTTTCGAGAGGTAGGTGAAGCCTTCCGGCTTGCTCGGACAGATTCTCGTTCCATTGGTTCCCCGCCGCTGAGGGTTGGTGTCAGGGAAGGGTTCCGCGAGGATTTCCTTGGGCGCGTCACTACGGCCCATGTTGGGCTCCGCGATCAACCCGACGCTGAGGCCGAGCTTCTTGGCTTCGCGGAAAAGCGAGCGAAACTGCGCCACCTCATCGGCATTTGCGATCCCGGCGTTGTTCTCGGCTTTCGGCGAGAAATGGAATACGAGCGCATTCACTCCCCAGAGCGCGAGATCTTCCATGTAGCGGTTGAGTTCGGGCAGCGGGGCGTTCGGATAAAAGTTGTTGTGGAATGCCCAATACATACCGCGCACATGGCAATCGGGCACCGAAGTCCCACGCCACGCGCTCGGCGTAAAACGGCCCTCCTCGTAGCGACTGGTGTGCAGGAATTTTCCGACACCGTAGAGCAAGCCACGATCATCGTTGCCCGTGATGCGAATTTTTCCGTCCGGGTCTTCGGAAATACGGAAGCCCTCCTCGCCAATGCCCGGTTCCTTCGCCAGGATGAGAGTCGCATCTGCGGCGCTTTCCTCTGGAACGATGCCGCATTGCTCCTGGATGCGACGCTGAAGAATTTCCTCCGTCCTGTTGACCAGAGGAGTCTTCTCTGCGGCGACATGGAAGCGAAGCTGTTGTTTTGCCGAGGTGCTTTCCGCAGCAAGAGTG
>RFZT01000176.1 GCA_009920585.1 bacterium | reverse complement strand
CCATTTAAAGCGGGATCCAGATGTGGAGTGAGCTGCGGCCATGGGCTTATTGGGTTAGGCGACGGGCTTTCAGTTGGTGGAAATAGTAGCGGTGCGTGCGGTAAACGTAACCGAGGATCTCCGCGATAGCCTGATAAAGTTGCGCGGGAACGGGTTGACCGACTTGGCCATACTTAAATAATGCTCTAGCCACAGGTTTATTCTCCACGGTGGGAACTTCCCGCTGGGTGCCGATAGCTTTGATGCGTTGCGCAAATAAATTTTGTCCTTTCGCCAAAATGACTGGGGCGGTGTCCACCCCTCTTTCGTATTTGAGTGCCACGGCGTAGTGGGTCGGGTTGGTGATGATCACGTCTGCTTTTTCGACATCGGCCAGCATTTGCTTTTGCATGAGGCGGCGAGCCATGGCTCTCTGGGCCATACGGACGTTTGGGTCGCCCATGGCTTGGCGATTTTCGTCTTTGACCTCCTGACGGGTCATCATGAGACTTTTTTCTGTTTTTCGCAACTGGTAGACGTAATGGAGAATAGCTAGGGCGCCCATTGCAAAGGCCAGGCGGAAAAAAAGCACCAAAGTTGAATCGTAGATAAATTGACCAATCCGAAACACTGGAACCGGTGTAAAAAATATAGGATCGGCAAGAATTTCCTTCATTCCGCTGTAGATCAGGCTACCGACAATGACAAACTTTGCCAAATCCAGAACCATTTTGACGATGCCGTCCTTACTAAAAACTCGTTGTAGTCCACTGACGGGGTTGAGTTTGTCAAATTTAATTCCGAGTACTTCCGAAGTTAATTTGAATCGACTTTGGATGCCTCCGGCCAAGATTGCGGCTAGTGTTGTGCATCCGAGAATTGGCAATGTGAGGCCGCCCAGCATCAAAAAAGCCAGCAATGTCCAACCCGGCAAAGAATCGCTTGTGATTTGATATTTTTCTAGGTTGCCAAAGAGGCTGGTGGTGAGTTCCGCGATATGTTTTGATTGGCTGCCAACGGTAAAGAGAAGTGCAAAGTAACTTGCTAACAACCCTGCAACGACTTGTATCTCGGGAGCCTGGGCAAACTGCCCCCTATCGTGGGCTTCGCCAAGTTTTTTACCTGTCGGCTTCTCTGTTGCGTTGTCGTTCTGTTCAGCCATGGGTCAACGCAGGAAGCGCAGCATGATTTCCGGAAGTTGCTGCATGTCACGTAAGATATACTGGAGGGTAAGTCCAAGAGTCATAGCAAAGACCGTCAGACCGGCAAGGATCTGAACGGGGAAGCTGAGAACGAAGACGTTTAGGCTGGGGGCGGCACGTCCTAGCACGGAGAAGCACATGTTGACTAGGAAGCTGATCGCCATTAAGGGAGCGGCAATTTGAATGGCTAGGAGAAAAATCTTGCCGCTTTGAGCAAGGACAATATCTAAGGATGTGGGTGCAAATCCTGCCTCCGGAGGAAAAACTTCGAAACTACGCCTAAATGCAAGGAGACAATATTGATAAGAACCGGTAACGAGAAAAAGAACCGTGCCAAAGGAGAAAAGCATCGTGCTGGGAGGGGTCGCTGATTGGCGACTGATAGGATCCATGTTGGAACTCATCGATAGACCGATCTCCGAGGCGATGATGGCACCGGCCATTTCCAATGCGTAAAGTAAAAATCGGGACGCAAATCCGAGAATCAATCCAGTGAGGATTTCATGCATCACTTGCAGTACAAAAAGGAACCAATGGCTGGGCATTCCCCCAAAATCTCCAAATAAAGGAGCTAGTGTATAACCCAGAAGGGCCGCGATAGCGATGCGCACGGTGCCCGGGATCATAGTCCCCGAAAATATCGGCATGACTAAAAACATGCCGGAGGCTCTGAGGAAGACGAGCATTCCAGGATAAATATCTATTAAATTGATAGTAATCACTTTGTCATCTCTGGTATTTTGTTGATGAAGAAGATGGTGAATTGCATCAGTTGCCGAATCATCCAAGGAGCGCCTACGATAATAACGGCACCAACAGCGATGAGCTTGGGGGCGAAACTTAATGTCGGCTCTTGAATGCTAGTCACTGCCTGAAGAAGACTTACTAGCACGCCAACGATAATGGCAGCTCCAATAACAGGAGTTACTACCAACAGAGAGACAGTGATCAAGGAGCGCAGCATTTCAATGGCGGTTTCTTGATTCATTAGACGAAACTTTGTATGAGTGAGCGGATTACGAGTTGCCAACCATCGACGAGGACAAATAAAAGAAGCTTGAGAGGGAGTGCTACCATGGTTGGTGGCATCATCATCATACCCATGGACATAAGTGTTGATCCCACTAAAAAATCAATCACTAAAAACGGGATAAAGATGAGAAATCCCATTTGGAACGAAGTTCTCAATTCGCTGATGACAAAGGCGGGGAGCACGACTCTCATGGGAAGGTCTTTGACTTCAGTTCGTCCCATCCCGGCCAGATCCAAGAAGAAATCCACTTCGCTGGGGCGAGTTTGGTGTAGCATGAAATTCCGAAGGGGCTCGATGGCCAAATCCATAGCTTCGTTGGAGTTGATTTGTTCGGCCATGTAGGGAGTGATCGCTTTTTCCTGTATCTGATTCCAAACAGGAGTCATAATAAAAAAAGTCACAAACAGAGATATGCCAACCAGCATTTGATTTGCAGGGGCACTCGGTACCCCCAGCGCAGTCCTGACAAAACCTAATACGATGACGATCCGTGTAAAGCTGGTCATCAACATAATCAAGGATGGGGCCAGCGTCAGCAGGGTCATCACAATCACGATTTGAATAGCCGTGCTGAGATTTTGGCGCTCATCGCCGTTACCGATTTGCAAATTCACCATCGGGCCAGGTGGATTGCTTATTTTGGAAACTTTAGGAGCTGTGGGCGCGGTCGGGGCTGTGGGGGCGGTCGGTGCAACTGGAGCTGTGGGAGCCGTTATTGGAGGCGTGGGTGGGCGAGGCGTTTGAGCTTGGAGGTCGGTATGCGATCCTGCAAAAAGCCATACGACCAGCAGTAAAAAGAGTTTTCTTAAGCGTGGGGCGATCATGCTTGTCCTTCCAGCTTTGTTGTTTTTGCAAGCATCGTACTGAAGTCCGCGCCTACTGAGTGAGGCGCATCAAGGGGGCAAAGATAATCGATTTTTCCAGGGGTGACGCCAAGCAGTAAGCGTTGGTCATCGTATCCGATCACCAGAAGAAATTGCCTATTGCCGAGAGATTTCATTTCCAGCACGTGTAGTTTTTTTTCTTCGTTGTTTCGGGCGCGGTATAGTGGGAGTCCGTGTTTTAAAAAGTAATAGGATAAAAAGGCTAGGCACGCCACAAGCACCGTATATCCCAACATTCGGCCCAGATCATCCATGCTGGGCGCAGGGGACGTGGGCTTGGCTACCGAAGGAGTCGGGCTCGCAGCCGATTCGCTCGGTTGCGAGGTTTGTTTTTCCTCGGTGGACTGGACCGCACCGGTATCAGTCGCCTCCATCGCTGCGGGCCATGTCAACGCGAGGACTGCCGCTAGGGCAAGCCTCCACGCTTGTTTTCTCATGCCGACTCTCCGACGATCTGGGTGATTTTGATACCGAAGTTCTCCTCGACTACGACCACTTCACCGCGAGCGATGAGCTTGTCATTGACATAAAGACCGACGGGCTCGCTGGCAAGTTGGTCAAGCTGAAGGACTGTGCCTTCGGCGAGTTCGACAACATCGCGCATGGGCAGCATGCAGGAACCGATGCGGACAGTGAGATCGACTTTGACATCAAGAATGACGTTCAGATTTTTGGCGTCGTTGAAATTGCTCATACTATATTGGCGTTTGTGATTTCGGAGTTGATTTGAATGGCCACATGGCCGTTCTCACAGCCGGCTTGGGCTTGGAATCGCGGGGCATTCGCGATGCGAACGCGAGTGCTTCCCAGAGTGGTTTTTGGCATTTCCATGATGTCGCCCACGCGCATCCGGAGGACGTCACTGAGAGCGACTCCAGGAACTTGCCAGTCAGCGATCAGCGGCACGGAAATTTGGTTGTAGGAGTTTCTCCATTGCTGAGGCTTGGCATCCGGCTGGGTTTGCAAATTCTTATCCCGTGCCGACTGCATATTTTTCATGATCGGCTCGATCATGTTATACGGAATAGCCAACTGGATTTGCTCCATGCTCTCGCCAGCAAAGGCCTCGATGGTCAAGGCGAGCATGAGGGTGTCATTCGAGCAGGCTTGAAGGAATCGGGGATTGTTTTCGCTGCCGATTTGTCGGCCAGTATACTGACGGTCATCTCTCCATAGACGGCACCATTCTTGAATAATGATATCAACGATCTCTTCCAGAAGAGCGATTTCAATCTCAGTGAGATGGCGTTCCACATCGTCAGTGATTCCGCGGCCGCCAAGCATCCGATTGGACATGCTGATGGCCAGACGACTGCTGATTTCTAAAATGCCGATGCCAGGTAAATGGTCGATTTTGAACAGCGAGATATGCGTCGGATTCTTCATCGAATCCGCAAAAGCCGCATAGGGCATCGCTGTCAATTTGTTGAGCGTCAAACTCAAGTCAGCTCGCAAAAGGGACGAGAGTCGTCCCGTAACGGTGGAGATTAATCCATTGTGAATGCCGCGCAATCGGCGCAACTCGGATTCATTCAATAAGACCGGAGTCCGAAAGTCGAATGGCCTCGGAGTTACTTGATTCGATGCTTGAAATTTCGTTCCATCGGATCGAAATACGCACGGTGCTGAAGCTTGTGCTGCTTCAGCTACGAGCTTATCGATGTCGGATTGGTTTAAAGGGCCAGCCATTTCGCTTATAAGGGTGGGTTAATAGCGTTTAGGATGCGATTAAATTGGGAAATAATCGATTTGCGAACCATTTCACGTCCGCTTGAGACATCTTGGCCATTAATGGCCTGGGAGGACATGATTGTATTTGCTGTATCGCGAAGGGCTGGGAGATTTTCCTTGATGATATCTGCGATCTTAGGATCTGCGCTTGCGACGTCAAATGTGGCTTTAAGGAATCGGGAGTTGTTACTGCCGGCCAAGTTGACAACAACAACACCGAATGGAGCGATATGCTCCGCGGGTCCGTCCACGGCGCCATGTCCACCGCTTTTCTTACTTTCAGCACCGGCATGACCTCCGTGAGCTTCCGCTGCAGCAGGCGAACCCAGAGAGGACTTGATTTTCGGGATAATAACAAAATCCATCACGGCATAACAAAGCGCGGGAACCAACACCACCACGGCGATGATCGGCATGAGTGGGTTGCCCGATTTCTTTGGGACTAATGGGGTGGATGCGATTGCGTCGGTTTCGTCTT
>RFZT01000175.1 GCA_009920585.1 bacterium | reverse complement strand
GGTGGAGGCGACGGGAGTCGAACCCGTGTCCTTAAGGCAATCCGCACAACCTTCTACATGTTTAGACGATCTTTAATCTCGGAGGGGGCGGGCGAACCGTCACGCATCCCTCTCCAAAGCATCCACGTAATCGATTCACCCGTGGCGGCGGTTGCACCCGCTCGGGCCAGCCTGCTGTCGTCACACTCCGGCCTAGCAGGCGTTGGCTGGAATGCGTCGTGGCTAATTAAGCCGCGAGAGCTAGATCTTCGTAATCTGCATTTAGTTTGTTTGATCCGATTTTTTACGAGGCCAACGAATCATCCTCGACATGCGAGCTGGGCTTCTCACTTCAAGTCGAAACCTTTACGCCCCCAATTAGAAAAACAAAGTAACCTCGTTTTTTCAAAACGCAAGGGACTGTTTGAAAAAGAGATTTTTTAGGCGGGGCGTCGTCCGGTGAGGGCGCGCTGGAGGGTGAGTTGATCCGCGTGCTCAAGCCCTCCGCCGGCAGGGAGGCCGTGGGCGATACGGGTGGTGCGAACGCCGAGCGGGGCGAGAATTTCGATAAGGTAGTTTGTGGTGGCCTCGCCTTCGACGTCGGCGCTGAGGGCCAGGATAATCTCGGCGGGAGACTCGTCACGAATGCGCTCGATAAGGCTGGCGATACGAAGCTCATCGGGACCGACATGGTCGAGCGGAGCGAGGCGGCCACCCAAGGCGTGGTAGAGGCCAGTGAAAACACCACTGCGCTCGAGGGGGAGAATGTCGGTGGATTGCTCGATGACGCAGAGTTCGCGACCTTGACGCGAAGGTTGCTGGCAAATCTCGCAAAGTTCCTCGATGGCAAAAAATCCGCACTTGTAGCACGAATGGAGGCTGGCGGAGGCTAGCGTGGTTGCGCGAGCGAGTTCGGCAGGCCGGGCGTCTTTATGGCTGAGTAGCCAGAGGGCGATTCGCTCGGCACTTCGAGGTCCGATGCCAGGGAGGCGACGGAGTTCCCGAGTGAGGTTGATAAATGGGGCCGGGTAGTCGAGCGGCATGTCAGTGGCTATCGAGGCGGCCATCCACGATGCGCACGGTGCGATCGCCACGTTGAGCGAGGTGTTCATCATGCGTCACCACAACGAGAGTGCGTCCTCCATCCCGTGCAAGATCGAGGAGCAGGGCCATGATGACCTCTCCATTTTTTGAGTCTAGGTTGCCGGTGGGTTCGTCCGCGAAGAGGATGGAGGGATCGTTGATCAGCGAGCGGGCGATGGCGACGCGCTGTTGCTCGCCGCCGCTGAGCTCCGCAGGAAGATGCTGCATACGGTCGCGGAGACCGACGCGTTCGAGAAGTTCCATGGCGCGAGCCTGAGCCGAGGTGCCGCGAATCATCGCCGGAACAAGGGCGTTCTCTAGCGCTGTGAGCTCGGGAAGCAAGAAATAGGATTGAAAAACAAATCCCATGTGCTGGTTGCGAAGGCGAGCGAGGGCATTTCCAGAAAGGCTGTAAAGCGACTGACCCTCAAACTCGACCGTTCCGGATTCCGGAGTTTCCAGACCGGCTAGGGTGTACAGCAGAGTGGTCTTACCGGCGCCACTGGCTCCGCAAAGAAAGACAGACTCACCAGCGACAATGTCGAGGTCGATGCCTCGCAACACGGGAATCTGAGAGCCTCCGATACGAAAGGAGCGCTCGAGGTTGCGTGCCCTCAGGCGGAGATTCATGGACGCTGGTCGACGGGCGTGTAAACCTTGCCGACGGCTGGGCCGGTGTATTCGCTGAGCGGCCTGTAGAGGCGGTTATCAGCGAGTTGTTCCATCACGTGACCGGTCCATCCCGATGCGCGGGCGATAGCGAAGACGGGAGTGAACATATCGGTCGGGATGCCCATCGAGTAGTAGACGGTCGCGGAGTAGAAATCGACATTGGCATTGAGGCCCTTGCGCTCACGCATGATGGTCGCGATGCGTTCGCTCATGCGGATCCACTTCGGCTCACCGAGTTGGTTGCTGAGGACGATCGCCATTTCGCGGAGGTGCGGAGCGCGAGGATCGAGAACCTTGTAAACGCGATGGCCGATGCCCATGATTTTTTTCTTCTGCTCGAGCGCATTTTCAACCCAGGCGTCGACATTTTCCTCACTGCCGATTTCCTGGAGCATGTGGATCACACCTTCATTCGCACCGCCGTGGAGCGGGCCCTTGAGGGTTCCGATCGCTGAGGTGATGGCGGAATACATATCCGAGAGGGTGGCGATAGTGACGCGGGCCGAGAAGGTCGAAGCATTCATGCCGTGGTCGGCATGGAGAACGTAAGCGACATCGAGTGTGCGCGTGGCCTCGGCTGTCGGTTCGACGCCATTCAGGAGGTAAAGAAAATGAGCGGCCTCACCGAGATCGGTGCGAACGGCAGGAAGCTCGAGCCCATTGCGAGCGCGGTGAAAATAAGCGGCGATCACGCCAATCTTGGCCGTAATACTGACTGCGCGGTCGTAGTTGGCGGCGGCGCTTTCGTCCTTTGAGTTTTTATCGTAAAGACCGAGCATCGAAACAGCCGTTCGAATCACGTCCATCGGACCGGATTCTTTCGGCACGGAGCGGAGGAAATCCACAACCTGAGAGGGAAGCTCACGGGCGGAGCGGAGCTTGCGAGAGAGGGAGTCGAGTTGAGCGCGGTTGGGTAATTCTCCATGCCAGAGGAGATGAACAACTTCTTCGTAGGTGGCCTTGCCGGCCAGCTCGTTGATGTTGTAACCACCGTAAATGAGAACACCCTCTTGACCGAGAACCTCGCTGAGGCTGGTTGAGTTGGCTACGATTCCTTCGAGTCCTTTTGCGATTACAGGCATAATTTTATTATGTTTGGAGAGAGTGCAGAAATGATGAACGGTTCGAAATCGAAAGAAAAGACATTCCAGCAACGTTTTGGCAAAAAAGGACGGGGGCACCTCATTTCTGAAATGCCCCCGCTTGGGGATGGCTGTAAGCCGGATTCTGTCCGGCCGATGGCTTGCGCCACCGGCGTGGACGGTCATTTGTCTTGCCCCACACCTTGCGGCGGGAGGCAGCCCTTGCGAGCTGCGACCAATACCCGGAGAGTCCCGCCACTTGCGCGGCGAAGCGGGCAGGCGACCCGATCCTCTCCTGTTCTGTCTTGCACCACATGGGGTTTTTCGTGCCCCCTTGCTTGCGCTTGGGGCGGTGGGCTCTTACCCCGCCTTTTCACCCTTACCGACACGCTTTCGCGCTACGGCGGTTTGTTTTCTGTGACACTTTCCGTCAACCGCAGCTTTCGCCTCGGTTTCCCGCGTGTTCTCCACGGCATGATGCCTTATGGTGTCCGGACTTTCCTCTCCACGCAGCCTTGCGGCATACCCAGAGCGACCGTCCGCCATCACTGGTCAAGGTAGTCAACGCGGGAGGATGCGCAAGACGTCAATTTCGGAAAGCGAAAGGTCAGAGTAATTCGGCGATTTGAATGGCGTTAAGGGCGGCACCTTTGAGCAACTGATCGCCACAGATCCAGAGAGCGAGACCATTTTCCATCGCGCAATCGAGTCGAAGACGACCAGCGAAGCAATCGTCCTTTCCTGCCGAATCCAGAGGCATCGGGTAGCCATCGTCAAGAAATTGGAGACCGGGAGCCTTCGAGAGAGCAGAGCGGGCGTCTTCAAGGTTGACGGGTTTTTCAAATTCCGCACTGACCGCGATCGAGTGGGCTCGGTAGACAGGCGTTCTCACACAGGTGACGGAGGCTTTAAAATTGGGCAGATGCATGATGCGACGGCCCTCATTTTGCATTTTCATTTCCTCTTTCGTGTAGCCGGTATCGAGGAAGGAATCGACCTGTGGGATCACGTTGAAGGCGATCTGATGAGGGAATATCTCCTTTAGGATCGGTTTGTGCTTCGCCACACAATCGGTCTGATGGCGGAGTTCATCGATGGCGCGGGCACCGGCTCCCGAGACGGCTTGGTAGCTGGAGGCAAAAATCCGCTTCACGCCGAATTGGCGGTGCAGGGGGTAGAGCGCAAGGAGGGTGATGGCAGTGGTGCAATTCGGATTGGCCAAGATGCCCTTGTGGTTTTTGACATCGGCGCCGTTGATTTCGGGAACCACGAGCGGAACGTCGGCGTGCATCCGAAAGGCGGAGGAATTATCCACCACGACAGCCCCGTGACGGACGGCCTCGGGTGCGAAATCGCGGGAGATCGATCCCCCCGCGCTAAAAATCGCAATGTCGATATCCTCAAACGAATTCATATTAAGCGGCTTGATCGTGTGGGATTCTCCGCGGAAGGTCAGCGTCTTGCCGGAAGAACGCGGCGAGGCTAGGAGGCGAAGGCTCGACACCGGAAAGTTACGGCGTTCCATGACTCGAAGCATTTCGACTCCGACAGCTCCAGACGCACCAACGATTGCGACACGATAGGATTTCGACATAGTATTTGAGAATATGGTTAATGAATGGGATGCACCTCGAAGCTCTGGGGACTGGGAGGTCCTCGTGGACATAGGGGAGCAGTGCGTTCATCTTCTAACAAATGGACGACCGGTCAAGTCTTGGCCTGCATCCACCTCCAAGTTTGGGATTGGCTTTGAGGTAGGCAGCAATAAGACACCCACGGGCCACTTTCTTGTGGCTGAGAAAATCGGCGCAGAGGCACCGCTTTGGACCGAATTCAAAAGCCGCCAACCGACGGGACGCATCGCGGAACCGGGTGGCGAGCAGGATGGCATTCTCAGCCGCATTCTTTGGCTTGAGGGCACGGACGAGGAAAACGCGAACACCAAGGATCGGTACATTTATTTCCACGGGACCAACCGCGAAGACCTCATCGGCACGCCGGCGAGTCATGGTTGCGTGAGGCTTCGCAATGCGGACATCGCCGAACTTTTTGATTTGATCCCAATCGGAACGCGCGTTCGCATCGCCTGATCCTATAAGGCTTCGCCGGTTTACTTGCGGTATTTTTGGCCGTTCAGAAATCCTTCCACCTCATAACCCTCGCGCGAGACATGAATGAGGACCGCACCGGCTTCATCTTGCTGGAAAAGCGAGATCCCTCGATCATGAAGCAATTGGACCCAGTCTAGATCGACCTGCTCATGGTCGTTAAATTCCCCGTGCCGCGAGACAACGATGACCGAAGGACGAACAGCATCCATGAATCCCGCATCCGGCAGGATGCCAGAATGATGATGCCCCAATACAAGGATATCCGAAGCCAGTTCGTCTGGGCGCGTTTCGAGAAGGTTCCGAAATGTGTCGGGACCGGAATCGGAGAGAAAAAGAACACGTGCTCCCGGGGACTCGAATCGGGCGACCAACGCCTTGTCATCTGCGAGGCCAGCACTGTAGGCGAGGGGTGGATGCAGGAT
>RFZT01000174.1 GCA_009920585.1 bacterium | reverse complement strand
AACCACGCCGAAGCGGATCTGATACGAATTTTAGAGGCCTCGCCTCGACGACTAGCTCCAAAGTGCCCTGTTTTTGGGGAGTGCGGTGGATGCTCGTACCAGCACATGGATTATGCCCTGCAGCTCGAAACAAAAACCACGCAGGTCGCCGACTTGCTTCGGCGTGTGGGAGGGATCACCACCACCGAAGTTCTCCCTATGCTGGCCTCACCCGAGACTTGGGGATATCGGAACCGCCTGTCCGTTCATGTGAACCAAGGCCAAATTGGTTTTTACCACCGCAAATCCCACCACCTTGTGGATGTCGTTGCCTGCCCGCTCGGGAGCGAAAGCGTCAACGCCGAACTCGCCGCCCTCCGCGAATCGCGTCCACGCTACGATTCCCGCATCACGCTTCGCGAAAAGTCGGATCAGAAAGGGTTCTCCCAAGTGAACGATGGAGCAGCGGAGATACTGGCGAGAATCGCACAGGAAATGGCTCCCACCGGCGACCTGCTTGTCGATGCGTATTGCGGTGCGGGCTTTTTTTCCAAAAAACTACACTCGGGATTTCAAAAGATCATCGGCATCGAGTGGAGCGATGCAGCCGTTCGAGCGGCCCGCCGAGATGCGACAGAAAAGGAAACCTACATTTCCGGATCGGTGGAAAACCATCTCCGCGACTCCCTCCCAGCGACCCCCGAATCCCATGTCGTCCTACTCGTCGATCCTCCATCCGAGGGACTTTCACCCGACGTCATTCACACGATCCTCAGCCGCCCGCCGGAGACGCTCGTTTATATTTCCTGCGATCCAGCGACCTTTGCGAGGGATGCAAAAAAACTGCTTCCCACCTACGCTCTGGAGCGAGTGCAACCGGTCGATATGTTCCCGCAAACAGCCGAGATCGAAATCATCGCTCGCTTCACTCGGGTTTAATCGCCGCGCGCTTATACCAAAAGCCGCTTGCTTTTGGATTTTAGTAGAGGGGCACAGCGCGTCTCGCCTGTGTGCTGCGGTCTGATGGGGACGGTGCGAGAAAGCAGACCAGCATGCCCCCCTTTTCCGCTGCAAAGTCCAATTTCAAAGGGACAATGGTATTAGCGTGCGTTTCCGAGCCAGTGTCGGATCCTCGCCGCGATGGGTTTTTTAAAATCTACCAACTCCGGCTTGGGCGCTTTCACGGCCGTGACGAGATGCAAAATCCACCATGCCAGCAGCAGCGGAATCAAAAGCGGAAACCATCGTGCATTCCGTCGCATCAATGCGCTCCAATCCGCCAAGGGCCTTCCACGCAGCATTTCCCAAGCACAGAGAATTCCTCCAACGATCAGCGTGACCAGCGCGGGGAGCGCAGTGACATTGAGTCTCAGCGCGGATTTCAAATCTCCGTGCAAAATCGCGCAGGCCGCGCGCGTCCCCCCGCAAAGCGGGCATGGGAGACCGCTCACCGCGTGGAAGACACAGGGCCACTTGAATAAAGCACTCCCTGAAAAATAACACACGCTCAGGATCAGAAGCACCGCGAGGAAGATAACGACGCGCATCCAACGCTGATGAGGCAGAAGGGGCGGCAGCCTCCTTCCCTCAATCATGCTTCGCGATCCTCGACATCCGCTTTTCTTTTTTTCCCATCAGCAGAAATCACGAGCGTGATTTCTCCTTTGGGCGGATGTTTCTGAAAATGGGCTAGCACTTCGGCGGGCAAGCCACGGCGATATTCCTCGAAAGTTTTCGTCAACTCGCGGGCCACACAGACTGGACGGTCGGGGCAAGCTGCGTGGAGCGCTTCCAGCGTGCGCTCGATCCGGTGGGGCGACTCGAAGTAAATGCTCGTTTCGGACCGCGCTGCGGCTTGCGCGATCTCATTGGCGCGACGTCCGCTCTTTACGGGAAGAAAGCCACCGAAGAAAAACCGATCCGTCGGAAATCCAGACCCGACTAGCGCCGTGATGACGGCGGACGGGCCGGGCAAAACTGTGACGGGAAGGCCGCGCTCGATGCAGCTTTTGATGAGGCGGTGGCCGGGGTCGGAAATTCCCGGCATTCCCGCATCCGTGATCAAGGCGATCTTGGTTCCTGACGCCATGCGCTCGGCCAGCTCCTCGACGCGGGCGGCCTCGTTGTGCTCATGGAGGCTCACAAAGGGTTTTTTGATGCCCAGGTGCTGAAGGAGCATTCCGCTGTGGCGGGTATCCTCGGCAGCAACGACATCAGCAGACTGCAAGGCCTCTATCGCACGAAGCGTGATATCTTGGCGGTTGCCGATGGGGGTGGGAACGATGGTCAGCACGGGATTAGGCCGCGTTCAGCACAAGGAAACACGCGCCAGCGAGCGAAACTCCAAAGGCGCGGGCACCGAACGTATGAAAGCAGGTTAATTTCATGTGAGCACTCCATGTCGAAACCCCATTCCTGTAAATCCTGTTCATCCTGAAATCCTGTCAAAAAAAGAATTCTCTCGGAGCAGCTCTATTCTACCACCCCTCGGCGACTTGAGCGGTGAGTTTGTCGGCGAGATCCAAGGCCGCGTTCGAGAGGGCTTGCTGCTTGGATGTTTGAAGGTCATTCCCACTGAAGAACGAGGACTTTCCAGTAATCGTTCCCTGCATCAGAATAGCTCCTGACACCTGATGGGTGACTTCGTATTTCGCTTCTACAATCAAACCGAATTCACTAGTGGCAAGAACGTTATTAATAACCGACCGCATCGAGTTTGTTCTGATGTTGGTGATCGTGCAACTTAGGATCGCATCAGCCTGACCTGAATTAACCAATTGGTAGGTACCATCCTGCTGCAATCGCTTGACGAGCGTGTCTCCAAAGAGCACTTCGATGCGGGACGAGACGAGGAGAACTAACGAAAGTAGCAGTGCTTGGATGGGCTTCATGGGTTAGGCAGGGCAGGCTCGACAGAAGGCATCGGCGACACGTCCCTAGAGCCGGTGCGGAGCTTCGGCTTGTTGACAACAGGCAACTCATCCGGAACGATGTCGCGGCGAGGTGGCCCATTGAAGTCTGCGAGAGATGCTGTTTCGACCTGGGCCTGCAGGCGGCGGCGGAGAGCAGCCTTCTCTCCCGTTTCAGCTTTCTCGGGACCGGTACGCAGGGCATCATCGCCCGCCTCGCTGCGCAACTCCTGCACGCGTTCCTTGGCCAGATTGGCATACTCGGTGCCTGGCGAGCGGCGGATCACATCATTGTAGTAGATGGCCGCCGCGCGGTAGTTTTTAAAGCGATCGTAGAATTTCGCGATCGCCATGAGATCGGAAGATTCTTTTTCCGACATTTTTTTCAAATTGTCGCGGGCTTGGGCGGCCTTTTCGCTTTTCGGATAATGGAGTAGGAAATCCTCAAATGTGTTTTTAGATGTGATAAGTGCCGAGAGGTCTTCGGATTTTCCGCTTTCCCCGACCATCATGTAGATATAGCCGATCTGATAAAGGGCATCGTCCGCGATGGAGCTATTCGGATAAGTATCGAGCACTTTCTGATAGGCGGCCGCGGCTTCCTTGAGCTTGCCTTGGCGCTCGTAGGTGAGGGCCAGATTGAACTGGGCCACGGGCGCGTTTTTGCTGTAGGGCGCGTTTTTCAGAATGGAAGTGAACATCCCCTCGGCGCGATCCGAACCCGGCACGATTTCCAAACCGAAAATCTTATTTTTTTTGCCTCCCAGAAATTCGTTTGCAATCAAAACCTGCCGCCCGATCGCCTTCTCAAAATTCGGGGTATCGGGATATTGGGTGATTAATTTCTGATAAGCATCAAATGCGTTGGTGGCATCCCCCTCGGATTCATATAACTCAGCGATGCGGTATTGCGCTTGGACTGCGAGCGGAGACGCGGGATTTTTTTTGATGAACCGACGGTATTTTGAAAGCGCTGTGGCTGCGGTTCCAGCATCGTCCGCCGCCTTGGCCTCGTCGAATTCCACTTGCTCATCCGAAGTCGTCTCCGCATTGACGGCCTGCCTCGGATTCGGGACGGCGGGAGTTTCTGCTGGCGAGGGAACTTGACCTCGGAACGACATTGAAATCGACTAAATAAAAGACTTACTGCCACAGAGTCAAGAAAGAGCGGACACAGGATTGGCTCCGCACCCCCGACAACCACCACGGACAACATCCACAGAGCTTGCCCTCAAGGGCTTTTTTTTCGCCCAATCTTCTTTCAAATCAATTTTCCACGCTTCCACCCAAGTAGAATGTGGGCAGTATTGCCGTGTTCGGAAGCTGGAAGTTGCCGCGAAGCTTCAAAGGATCGACCCCATTGTTAAGCATCACTCCCTGAAAGCGGCCAAGGCGCGATTGCGAATCTTTAAACGTTCCTAGGAAAAGACCCGTGCGGCGATTCCAAATGGGCTTCACATTGTTAACCAAAGGCGACTTGGGAGTGATCTGGCTCATCCCCAACTGGAACCCTTGCGAAAAGTTCGGGATGTTTGCCGAGTTGGAGGACCAGTTGCCCGCACTAAAGTTGAGCGAGAGGTTGTTAAAGAGCGCCATCGCCGGCGCGCTGAAGGCTCCGCTTCCTGCTATTGCGGTCAGATTCACATCTGTGAAACCATAACGATTTGGGGAACGAGGCACGCCGAGAGGCTTGCTCCAACTCAGATGTGCTGTCACTGGCTTACCCGATAATTTGGAAATCAACATATCGCCAAAAAGCATACCCTTTATGGCATACAGTGGAATCCACAGAGGAACCCCTCCATCCCCTCGCACTACACTTGACCCAGTGACCTTAGTACCATCAGCAAGCACCCCAGCAAACCGCAATGCGCCGGTTGCCGGCGTGACATTAAGCGACAAAAATCCATAACCCGGCGAGACCACAGGCTCTGTGCCGCCATGCATTGATACTAAATCAGCCGCATCGGTTTCTAGCCCCACCGTGTAGAAGCCCCCATACGCCGTGGCGGGGTTTTTGGAATTCCATGGCACCGAATTCGCATTGATCGGTGCGACATCATCTCCCGCGCTAAGGGTGTTTTCGCTGCTTGCCATAAATGTAAACTGCCTTGGCGCTAGCGAAACATCTAAGGCAAGATTCACAAGTAGATCGCTCTCTCCTCGACGCAGAATAGCCACACTCAATGCCCCCTCATCGTCAAGCCCTTTGATAAAACGATGGGTAACTACGGCCCCATTTTTCCCTACCATCCTGATTGCGCCTGTTGCGATGCCATTTCGGTTCACAGAAATATCTATCTGCCCTCCTAAGTCGTTGTTAAAAAGAGCCCGCCCGATCGTTCCTACAGCACGGAAACCATTAGTCGTTTTATACAGACCCGAGTTCCAGTTCCCGATCGGGGTTACGTTTGAGAGCCAAGGTGAACCGTCCCAACCACTCGTACCAGGATAGTAGCGTACCATGAAATCTGGAGAATTGTTCCCAAAAAC
>RFZT01000173.1 GCA_009920585.1 bacterium | reverse complement strand
TCAAAGGCCACCTTGCGTGCCCGCTCGCGGCGCTGCGCTGAAGGAACGCCGCCGTAAATGAGCGGCAACTCGATATTGGAAATCACATCGAGCTTGGCCAGCAGATTAAACGCCTGAAACACAAACCCGATCTCCTGGTTGCGCACATGCGCGAGCTGATCCTGAGTGGCTCGCGTAAGCTCATTGCCACAGATCACCATCCGTCCAGATGAAGGTGTGTCGAGGCATCCGAGCAAGTGCATAAGCGTGGACTTACCGCTCCCACTCGGGCCAATGATGGCCACGAATTCTCCCTCTTCGATGCGAAGGTTGATCTGATCGAGCGCACGGATCTCCTGGTCGCCAACGCGGTAGATTTTGCTGACGCTTTCGAGGTGAATGAGGCTCACGGCTTTTTCTTTTTCGGAGGGGCAGACTCCGGCGGCGCGACCATCAGAACCTCCTCGCCCTCAGCTAGGCCGGACTTGATCTCCACATGACTGGAATCCATCAGCCCCACAACCACGTTGCGGCACTCGGTCTCCTTACCCTTCAAAACATAAACGACCGTTTTTCCATCCCTCTCGAAAATAGCGGTCACTGGGAGGGAAACAACCCCTTCGGCTTTCCCTATAGGCACAGTAATGCTCACGGAAACACCAGGCCGCATCGCTTCGCGATTCCCCTCGATGACTCCCCTCACCTCGAAGCCTTTGATGTTATTTTTGACGGTAGCCAGCGGAGCTATGAACTCGATACGAGCCTGATAATCCTGATCACTGCTATTCGGAGAATGCACCACCATGAGCTGACCGACGGAGAGTTTGCCAGCATCGAGTTGATTCACGTGGGCGTTAATGAGGAGTCGGGAAAGATCGGCGAAACCCATGAGATTCGTTCCGGAGTTCACGCTAGCAGCGCCTACCACGACCTGACCCTCATTCACAGGCACGTCTAGGATCGTTCCATCGGCGGGTGAAACAACCCGCGTCTTGGCGAGGCGATCATCGACTGTCTGGCGGCGGAAGAGGGACTTCGCGAGTTCGTTCTCTGCAATCTGATAATCCGCCTCGAGGTTGGCGTATTCTTCTCGGCTGAGGAGTTTTTGAGCGAAGAGTTGCTTGGCTCGACTGAAGTTGCCGAGGATTTTTTCCACCCGCAACCTAGTCCCAGCGATCTCGGCCTCGGCGCTCGATCGATCATTGAGGAGATCGGTGTCATCGATCGTCACCAATGGGTCTCCCTTGCGGACGTTTTGCCCCGCGATGACGTGGATTTTTTTGATTTTGCCGCCGATCTCGGGCTTCACATCGACTTGAAATGCTGGAGCGACCTCGCCCGAAAGCGGAAGAACAGGAGCAATATCCATGCGTGTGGCCACGACTGTGGGCGGGGTTTTATCCTTGCTCGTCGTTTCGCCCTTGGGCAGCCACCCCATCCAATAAGCGAGGCCAGCGAGGAGCAGAAGCAATGTGACGAGATACTTGGCCATAGTGTGAGAAGGAGGGGAACCTTAAGTGATTTTTTTGACCCAGATCGCCGCAGCGGCAGTATTGCCGTGAAGGGCGTTCAATCCACGCACGGGAGCGATTTCTCCGTTGCAAAAAAAGCCGGCACTTGGCTTCCCGCCAACAGCATCGGCTAGGCGAGAGGCATCCTTCCCGCTATCGCCGAAAAATTGTTTTCCGCGACCTAGGCAGGAAAAAAGCAAGGACGCAAAGGCTCTTTTATTGAAGGCCGGTGCGGCATCGTAGGCTCGGTCGAGGTCCTCGATGGCGATACTTCGATCTCGGAGCTGATACTGCAGCGTTTGCCCAACCCTCGGAATGCCCCCAATGACGACAGCGCCTGACCCCGGATCGGCACCGATGATGTTTTTGATGAGGAAGTCGCCAGACTGAAAATCATCCACATATTCGTTACCTGCGAGACCCGCGAACAGATTGCCACGCGCGTGGGATTTTTGATCTTCGGTGAGAGTTTGAAAGGCGCTCTCAAGGGCGTTGTAAGCCGACTGGTTGCCGAGAGCATACAGGACATTGTGCTCTGCCCGCGTGACGGTAAAGGGCTCTCCAATCGGGCGGCAACCCTGGCTGAGAACGGGAATCAGGGTCGTCTGTCCGATCACCGGCAAGACAACAGCATCAACGATCTTCCCATTGTGAAAGACACACATGTCATCCTCGCCACCGCCACTGGCGAGACCACCCATGGTCGGCAGGCCGGGAAAGCGTTTGTTCCAATCCTTCAACCAGTCGTCGATATCAAATACAAACGGGTTCGCTAGGATCACAGCCGCATTGGGAGCGGGATCCGAAAGCAAAGTGGACGGTAATTTCGGCGCATCGCCAACCAGCGCCACGGGATCGCCCACATCGCAATGGAGAGCCAGAATCGAGCATCCCGAACCACCCTCAAATTCCGTGGCCCCTTCGATCCACCCTGATGCCGTGCATCCGATCACATCCACAATGTGACCATCCACGCGAAGGATCTCACAAAACTCAGGAAGGTACTCGGCATAATTCGCGCTCACAAAAACCAGCGCGACCTTGGCCGGATGGTCCATGGCGGCAACCTTGAAGGCCCCTGCGATTTCGCAACTTGCTGCCTGAAATTTTCCCATTGAAAAAATATCTCGAAATTAAAAGTTGGCGTCAATCAGACGAACGTTGGTTGATGAAATGGAAATCAATTCGCGGAATCCATCGAGGTGAGAACCTTGAGCGCCTTTTTGACATCGTTGACCCTGAGAATAAGGAGGCCTTTTTTCGCCGTGGGCATGGAGGCGAGGTAGGCATACTCAATGTTGATCTTGGCCCCAGAAAGACATCGAGCGATTCGCGAGAGACTGCCGGGACGGTTATCATTCTCCACCATAAGCACCTCGCTATCCACCACCAGCGTGCCATGCGACTCCAGCAGCGCGATCGCACGACTCGTGTCGCTCACCACCATTCGTACCACAGCATGGTCAACCGTGTCGGAGACGGTGAGCCCGTAGATATTGATCTTATCGCCCGCCAGCGCATCACACATATCCGAGAGCGTGCCGGGACGATTGGCGATAAAGATGGCCAGTTGGTCAACGATGCGTGTGGATTTCATAGATGATCGCAGAGTGAACCCACCCCCCGCATCCGTCGATTAGAAAAAGGAGAAGCTTGCCAGCGAAGGGTAGCGAGACGATGGATAAGTAATGGACAGCAAGAAAATGCAACGAGGCGACCACCGGAATTCCTCCATTAAAAAGAAACCCACGGAGGGAAAAAGTCATCACCCCGAACAGCGACCTGCAAAAGCCAAGTCCGCGTCTCCTTTCTCAGTCAAGCGTCCACCTGGCAACAACCGGGATGAAGGCCCATCGAACAAATTGCGCTTAAGCATCCTTCGCCTCCTTGGTCAGCGTCCACTTGACGCGGCGGGCATCTACACCGCGCTGGACCTCCCGCCCGCGTGGAAAGGCAAGCTCGGCCAACTCTTAAAGCAGATGGAACTCTCGGGCGATGTGGCCCGCATTCGCAAGGATCGTTACATTATCCCTAAGGAAGCCGATCTTTTCACGGGTGTGATCCAATTCCACGCCAGCGGTGCCGCCCATGTGCTCAATGAAAAAGCCGGCGAGCCTGACCTCTACATTAGCGGAGAAAATACTTTTACCTCCATGCACGGCGATCGTGTCGTCGCGAGAGTCAACGGTCACGGCACCCCCGCTTCCTTCCAAGGGGGCGGACGCCAGCGCAAGGAGGGAACGGTCATCCGCGTCCTAGTGCGCTCGAACGAAACCATCGTTGGCACGTTGCAACGCTCGAAAAATTTCTTCTACGTCGTGGCCGACGATCCCCGCTTCGTCCAAAACCTCTACGTCAAACCTCCAGAGGCCGCTCTCAAGGCCCAAATCGGGGATAAGGTCGTCGCTCATTTGGACTCTTGGGAATCCCGTCACGTCAACCCCGAGGGCCATCTTATCGAAGTTCTCGGAGCGACAGGGACACCCGGCGTGGACATGCTCTCCATCATTCGCAAGCACCGCCTGCCAGTGGAATTTCCGGCAGAGGTTCTGAAGGATGCCGCCGGCACGGATCCCGAGGTTGATCCCCGCGAAGCCGCTAAACGCGAGGATCTCCGCGATCGCTTTGTCTTCACGATCGATCCCGATGATGCCAAGGACTACGACGACGCGATCAATGTCGAAAGCATTCCCGACGGCTGGCGCGTGGGCATCCATATCGCCGATGTCTCGCACTACGTGAAGCCGAAGACCGCCCTCGACCACGAGGCCCACTCGCGCGGAAATAGCGTTTACCTCGCCGACCGCGTCATCCCGATGCTGCCCGAGGCGCTGAGCAACGGCATTTGCAGCCTCAAGCAGGGGGTTGACCGCTTGGCTTTCTCCGTCTTCGCCGATATCACACAAGGCGGAAAAATCGCATCCGTCCGCTTCGCCAAAACAGTGATCCGCAGCGCGGCCCGCCTGACATACAAGGAAGCCTTCGCCATTTTGAGCAAGAAGCCAGGCGGAGACATGCTCTCCGAGCGCGTCCATGCAGCGTGGGGCCTTTCCTCCATGCTCCGAAAGAAACGCTTTGCCGCCGGTTCACTCGAGCTGGATTTTCCCGAAATCAAAGTTTGGCTGGATGAAAACGGCCGTCCCGTTCGCTTGGAAAAAGTCGAGAACGACATCTCGCACCAACTCATCGAGGAACTCATGCTCCTCGCCAACGAGTTGGTGGCGCGCGAACTCAAGCACCGCAAACAAGCCACGCTCTACCGCATCCACGAAAAACCGGACAACGAGAAGCTCCTCGAATTTCGTGATTTTGCGGCCTCCCAAGGAATCAGCGCCGGCGACCTCACTCAGCGCCGAGAGTTGCAAAAGCTCCTCGCCGGTCTGCGTGGCAAACCCTACGCCGCTGCCGTGCGCATCGCGCTTTTGAAAAGCCTCAAACGCGCCCGCTATTTCCCCGAGCCCCTCGGCCACTACGGACTCTCGAAGTCCGACTACACCCACTTCACCAGTCCGATTCGCCGCTACAGTGACCTCGTGGTACACCGCTCCTTGGAACGCCAACTCGGCCTCACCAAATCCGGCCCCGACTCGACCGCCCTCGGCGCCGTGGCGGAGCATATCTCAAATACCGAGCGAACCGCCGCAGACGCCGAACGCGAATCCGTGCGTTTGAAAAAACTCGAGTATTTCCAACTCCAAGTCACAACCGAAAAGCGCCAAAAATTCCGCGCCATCATCATGGAAGCCCGCAATTTTGGCCTCTTCGTCGAGTTGCCCGAATTCTTACTCACCGGCCTCGTGCACATCTCCGCCCTCGAGGGCGACTTCTACTCCCACGAACCTTCCAAGGGACGCCTCGTCGGCCGCAAGACCAAAAAAATATATCAAGTCGGCGACATCATCGAAGTCGCCGTCGATCGCGTCGATATGTTCAAGCAGCA
>RFZT01000172.1 GCA_009920585.1 bacterium | reverse complement strand
CCAAGCCATCAAAAGCGGCAAAATAACAAGCAACCATCCGCACCAACCAAAAAGCACATTAGGAGTCGTTGAGCGAAGCTCCCCGATATTTTGCGCCCACCGATCAAACGCAGGATGAAAGGCCGCCGCACGCCAACCATCTATAATCAAGGCCGCGGCGAGTAGCGCGACAAAAAGTCCGACTGGCACGATGGCTTGCCGAAGTGTGGGTCGCAGCCGTGGAATGAAAATAAGAAAAGCGCCGCGAGTCGCGAGCACTAGGACCAGAAGTATCAATGGTTCAAAGAGGGAGACCCACAGAGCAAGAGCCCAAGCGCACGCAGAGACAAATGCCCAGACTTGCCCGCGCTGTAAAAAGATGGAGACCTCCGCCGACATGGCAACAGCGATCAAGAATAGAAGAAGCGATTGATGGTCCGGGCGACCAATCTGAAAACCATGCGCCAGAATCGGGGAGACAGCGACCAGAAGCAGCATCGCGCGGCGATAAGGCAAGCGGACAAATGATTCGAGAAAAAGGGCCGCAGAATTTGTGACAAGCCTGCAATGAGGGCATCGAGCGGCATGGTGGTATGAGGCTTCGTGCCTTCAGGGAAATTTTCAAAGGTATGCGACCTGATGCTGTGCAATCCCTCAGCCTCAATCATACGCACCCGCGTCATTCGAGCGTAGCAATCCCCATCGGTAAAATACACCTCCCCCCCAAAGAAGACGCTTTCGTGGTTCCAGGTGAATGCGGCTAGTCCAACGGCCAAAATGAGCAAAATCCAAACGGCTTCCGTGATGGCCTGCTGGGGCTTGAGATTAAGGGTGGGCTTTTCCAATATCTTGTGGCTGGTATTTTATCACATCCCAACATCCTGTGGAAAAGCCAGAAAATTGCGGAAAAACATTGCCCAGCCACGGCATCCCCGATTAAATGGAAGACTGAATTGTCCACCGATCCCAGCGACGAAATTCCGAATCAGATGCCTGACGAACAAATTCCCGAAAAAAACGCCACTAACAACGAAGCCAAGAAAGCCGTAAAACCCACGCCAGACTTCAAGGCGAGTAGTTACACAGCCGATGATTTAAGTTCCCTCAAGGGACTGGAGGCCGTGCGTAAAAAGCCCGGCATGTACATCGGCGGAACGGACGAACGTGCGCTCCACCATTGCGTGAGCGAGGTTCTTGACAACTCGGTCGATGAATTTCTGGCAGGCCATTGCACGCATATCGATGTGACCATTCATGCGGATGGTTCGATTTCCATTCGCGACAACGGACGCGGCATTCCCGTCGATATCAACAAGGAAGAGGGCATCCCCGGCGTGGAACTCGTTCTCACCCGCTTGCACTCCGGCGGAAAATACGGCCAAGGCAACTACGAATACTCTGGCGGAACTCACGGCGTCGGCGCGAAGTGCGTGAACGCCGTTTCCGAGTGGTTCAAAGTCGAAGTGACTCGCGATGGTAAGATCCATGCGATGTCCTTCGAGCGCGGCGCGACAAAGCAAAGCCTGCATGTGATCGCCGAGGTCAAATCTGCCAAGCAGACAGGCACGCTCATCACCTTCCTGCCAGATACGGAGATTTTCCAAGAAACAATCGAGTTCAAAGCCGAGCGCATCATCACCCGCTTGAATGATCTGGCTTACATCAATGCTCCGCTCTCGTTCACATTCCTTGATGAGCGCCAAGATGGAGCGAGGCCGATACAGATCGTTCACCCACTCGGCGTGGAAGAATTTGTGGGCCGCTTGGTCGAAAACAAAACTCTCGTGCACCCCAAGCCGATCATGATCAAGGGCACGAGGGACAAGGTGATCGTTGAGATCGGCCTTAATTATACGGATACCTACAATGAGCAGCTCCTTTGCTACACGAATGCGGTTCCAAATCCGGACGGCGGCACGCACAGCAGCGGCTTCCGCGGATCCCTCACCCGCGCGATCAACCAGTACGCAAAAAACAATTCCCTGCTGAAGGACAAAGACGTCCCGATCACCGGCAACGATGTGCTTGAAGGCCTCGCCGCCGTTGTGAGCGTGAAGCACCCCGATCCCCGCTTCGAATCCCAGACCAAAGTGAAGCTCATCTCGCCCGAGGTGGACGGCATTGTTGGCTCGATCAGCTACGAGGGATTAATGCTGCACTTCGACCAAAATCCGAATGTAGGCAAACGCATCATCGAGAAGTGCCTCATGGCCGCACGGGCCCGCGAAGCCGCACGCAAAGCGCGTGAAACCGTCCGCAAGGGCGCTCTCACCGGCGGCGGACTGCCCGGAAAACTCGCCGACTGCTCGGAGCGTGACCCCGATCTCACGGAACTCTACGTGGTCGAAGGTGACTCGGCCGGCGGCTCGGCCAAGCAAGGTCGCGATCGCCGATTCCAAGCGATTCTTCCGATCAAGGGTAAAATCATCAACGTCGAAAAAGCCCGCCTCGATAAGGTTCTTCAAAACACCGAAGTCCAAACGCTCATCACCGCGATCGGCACCGGTATCGGCATTGCCGCAACCGAGAAAGACCGCGAAGGCAGCTTCAATATTGAAAAACTACGCTACGGCCGGATCATCATCATGACCGATGCCGACGTCGACGGTTCGCATATTCGCACCCTCCTCCTCACGTTCTTCTGCCGTCACATGACGGAACTCGTCAAGCAAGGCAAAATCTATATTGCCCAGCCTCCGCTTTATCTCATCAAGCGCAAAAAACGGGAGGAATATGTGGACGACGACGCTCAGCTCAACAAGATCCTCATCGGCATTGGCGCCGACGAAGTGAAGATCAAAAATCTCGCTGACGGCAAAGTTTTCAACTCGACCCAACTCAAAGACATCCTTGAACTCCTCGAGCGCTTTGCGAAATTCAGCGATGCCATCCGTCGTCATGGCGGCGACTTTGAAGAATACCTCGCCGAACGCGATCCCGCGACGGGTAAGCTCCCGACTTTCATGGTCAAGGTCCGCGAAGGTAACACCGAGTGGGCCAGCTACTTCCCAGGCGAAGCACAGGTCCGCGAGTTCCACGAAGGCAACCGCGATTTGAATCTTTACGATGAGGCTCCTGAGCCAGTCGAAGGCGAATTCCCCTTCCCCGACGCTCCCACAACAAAATCGAAAAAGGAAAAGGTCGATCCCGCCAACCGTCGTCGTGCGAAGCTCATCGAACTCCACGAGTCCACATCCGCTCAGAAACTCATCGACGAACTCGCCAGAAAAGGCCTCAAAATCGAGCACTACTCGAGCAGCGACAGCCCGATTTTTGAACTCGTCGAGGGCGAGGGTGACAAAGCCGTCACGACACCTCTTTTTGCCATACCCGAGATTCTCGCCCGCATTATTGAGATCGGCAAACGCGGCCTATCGATCCAACGATTCAAAGGTCTAGGAGAAATGAATCCGAAGCAACTCTTTGAGACGACCATGAATCCCGAGAAGCGCAAAATGCTCAAGGTCGTACTCAATGAAGACAACTCCGTCGAGGCCGACCGCATGTTTACCATTCTCATGGGCGACGTGGTCGAACCCCGCCGCCAATTCATCGAGGACAATGCCCTCAATGCCCGCTTGGACGTTTGACGAGCGTGACCACATGTGACTACATTGAGGAATGAAGAAAACAGTCAATTATCTGGACGACATGGGGCCGGAATCCTCCTCGGTGTTGCAGGAAATTGCCGTGATACCCGGAATTGGCGAGACGATCAGCGTGCGCTCAGCCAAAGCCCATTTATCCGCCTTGCTCGAGTTGGCGGCAGGTGGACGCGAAATCACGATCACCAGCGGCGGCAAGCCGAAGGCGCTCATTGTTGGATCGCCCAATCCGAAAGCACAACACAAACCCTTCTCGGGTGCTGCCGAGCACCTTGCCAAAATGCCTCCTTGGCGTGGCGGCCCGACCGCAGACGAAATCATTCGGGAAGAGCGCGATTCCAGACCCTAACCATGTATCTTGATAGCGCGATCATCGTAAAACTTCTTGTTCCCGAGCCTGACAGCCCCATTTTTGTTAAGGTCACAAAGGGCCAACCCATTGCCTCTTCGGAACTGGCGCTAACCGAAGTCGCATCCGCCCTTTTCAAAAAACAACGTGATAACCTTCTCACGCCCGCGGAACGGCAACGCGCTTGGAACACTTTCATGAAATGGACGGATTCCGAGGAACTTGTGCTCTACCCATTAGATACGCGGACACTCAGAAACGCCAACCGAGTTCTCGCCATAGCCAACCCCGATGTATCCGTGCGCTCGATGGATTCGATCCACGTGTCGTCCTGCGACTTGTCCCAAGACTTTCCTCTTTGCGCCACCGATAGCCGGATGCGTGCTGCCGCCACCAAACTTCTCATTCCTATTTTTCCCGAATCTTTGCCCAGCTAAACCATGTATACCCAAAACGAAAAAGTTGAACTCGTTAATGTGGCCGATGAAATGTCGAAGTCGTTTCTCGACTACTCGATGTCGGTCATTATTTCGCGCGCCCTTCCGGATGCCCGCGACGGCCTGAAACCCTCTCAGCGCCGAATTCTGTTTGCGATGAATGAACTCGGTGTCCAACCGAACCGCAAACACCTCAAGTGTGCGAAAATCGTCGGTGAGACGATGGGTAACTACCATCCGCACGGCGACCAAGCGATCTATCCAACCCTCGTTCACATGGCGCAACCCTGGGCGATGCGCGAAATGCTCGTCGATGGCCAAGGTAACTTCGGTTCCGTGGAAGGCGATCCGCCCGCATCGATGCGTTATACGGAAGCACGCCTTCAACATCTCGGCGCCGCCCTCATGACCGACATGGACAAGGGTACCGTCGACTTCCGTCCGAACTACGACGAAACCCGGGAGGAACCGACCGTTTTTCCAGCGGCATTTCCGAACCTCCTTGTCAATGGCGGCACAGGCATCGCCGTGGGCATGGCCACTAACATCCCGCCGCACAACCTCAGCGAGTGCATCGACGGCATCTGCGCCCAAATCGAGAACCCCGATATCTCTATCGAAGGGCTCATGGAGCACATCAAGGGGCCCGATTTTCCGACAGGCTGTCTCCTGCAGGGCACGACCGGAATCAAACAATACTTTGAAACAGGCCGAGGATCGGTAAAGGTGCGCGGTCGCGTAGGCGTCACCGAAGTCCGGGGTGGTCGCGAGCAGATCATCATCACCGAGATCCCTTACAACGTGAATCGCGCGGATCTCGTGAAGCGCATCGCCGACCTCACTAACGAAAAAGTTCTCACCGGCATCAGCGATGTCCGCGATGAGAGCGCCGAGGACACCCGCGTCGTCATCGACCTCAAGCGCGATGGGAACCCGAAGGTCATCATCAACAATCTCTATAAGCATACCGCGCTGGAATCCTCCTTCAGCACGAACATGCTGGCCATCGATCACGGCAAGCCAAAGTTGCTTTCGCTTAAGGATGCCATTACGAGCTACATCGAGCACCGCCGCGAAGTCATCCTCCGCCGCACGCGCTACCTCCTCGACCAAGCTGAAGTGGAAGCCGAGAAACTGGAAGGCTTCCTCATCGCCCTCGCGAATCTCGACGACTTCATCAAAATCATCCGCGATTCACGCGACCGCGAT
>RFZT01000171.1 GCA_009920585.1 bacterium | reverse complement strand
TTTTCTACCACGACCGATTCGGCCGCAAGCAACGCCTGGAGATCAACTGGCGCTCATGATTCAAGCGCTCAAAGTCCCCAAAAACATCTGGTATCTCTATTGGATCGATCTTGAGGAATCCGTTCCAGCGCCCGTTGGGAAAGATTGGTTCATCCCCACGCTCGTGGTCATCTGCGACCGCACAGGCACTCCCGTCGCCCCGCCAGAGATCATGGAGGAACTCGATCAAGCGCGAATCGAGACCACACTCTACAAGATTTTCGACAAAACCCCGCCGCCAGATCACCTCTCGATCCCCGAAAGCCCCGATTGGGATCACGAGGCCTGGAAAGAATTCTCCACCGAATGCAAACTGGAGATCCGCTTTCAGCCTGGCGATAAAAGCGCCCCGGATGATCTCAAACATGTCACCCGGATGGTGGTTTTGCAGGCCGACCGCGGGGACAAAACACCTCCCTCGCCTCGCGAAGTGGCATGGGGCCTCACGCGAACGGCACTACGGATCCGCTCGCAATCCAAGCGGCTGAGCCTTTTGAATCTCGCTCTAGCGAAGGATCCCGACTGCTCGGTGGCGAGGATCGAATTGGCCGACATGGAATTTCAAAGCGCGAACTGGAAAGCGTGCCGCGAGGCTTACGAAGAGATCATCCAGCGGGAAGGCGAGCGCCGAAATGATCCCTCCACTCTTTGGTGGATCGATAAAGACACACGACCATACTTGAGGGCCATCTACGGCCGCGCCATGACGGATTGGCATCTCTCGCGATTCGCTGAAGCTGCGATTGGGCTGGAGGATCTCTTGGCGTGCAATCCTTCGGATAATCAGGGCACCCGCTTTTTGATTCCCATGCTTCATCTTTTGGCCGAGTCGGGGGAAAAAGCCTCCGTCTATTTCAAAAATTACGCGGACACCTATCCGCGCGACTTCAAGGAACCTTCCTTCCTTTTCGGATGGGCGATCACAGCGTCTCTGGAAGGTCAGGAGGCCTTGGCTCGCGAGAAATACATCGAAGGCATCCTGCGTAATATTTATATCGCGCCCATGCTGCTGGAGCTCGATGAGCCCTCCCGCAGCACGTGGTTCCCGGGTGATCGAGCCGAACCGAACTACGCCTCGGAATTCACCCAAAGCTACGCCCTGCTCTGGGATCGTGAACCGGGGGCGCTGCGAATCCTGCGTGAGGTCTATCAAGAAATGCTACCGCGCCTAGTGAAAATCGTGCAGCACCGCGAGCTGATGACGGATTTTCAGGATCAACGATACGCACCTGACTTCAAAGCCAAGTGGCAAGATTTCGTCACCGAGGAGGAGCGCCTCACCACACCTTGAGCAACGCCGGGTCATACCTGCTGGATTTGCAGGAGAAACTCGGCGGAACCGTGCCGGCGGAGCGCTTCATGCAAGAGGCCCTCTACAATCCCTCATTCGGATACTACAGCTCCCGGATTCGCACCGTCGGCCGCCGTGGCGACTTCTCAACTTGGGCAACTCTCGACTCCTCGCTTTCGATCGCCGTAGCGACTTGGATCAAAAAAGAAACCCCTCGGCACGTGATCGAGATCGGCGCTGGCAACGGCGAACTCGCCAAGGACGTCCTTCGCCGCCTTGGCTGGTGGACGCGATTGCGCACAACCTACCACATCGTCGAAATCTCCGCCCCACTTCGCGCGAAGCAAATGGAACGCCTGCGCGGATTCCGTGTCGTCTGGCACGACTGCGTGGAAGAGGCACTCCAGTCAACGAACGGCCACGCCCACATCTTCTCCAACGAACTCCCCGACGCCTTCCCTTGCCGCATTTTTCAGAAAACAGAGAGCGAGTGGATGGAGCTTCATCTCCACATCGCGGATGCAAAAATCTCCGAGCAACTCGTCAGCTCCACTTTACCGGAATCGAGTGTTTTCGATCACCCCCACCCGCTCGGTCAACGCGTCGAGATTCACGAAAGCTATCGCCGCTGGCAGGAAGCTTGGGCCCCGCATTGGATGTCGGGAGCGATTCTGACGATTGATTACGGTGACCTGTCGCGGACGCTCTATCATCGGCGACCTGCTGGTTCACTCCGTGGATACGCGGTCCAGCAACGCCTAAGCGGCAACGATGTTTTTAAAAACCCCGGTTTCTGCGACATCACGGCCGACGTGAATTTCACCGACCTCGAAAAATGGGGCACCAACCTTGGATGGAACACCGAGACCAGCTTTACGCTCCTCGCCTTTTTGAAAGAACAGGGGGCTACCGGATCACTCCCCATGCCTTTCCTCGAGGCGGGCGAAGCCTTTCGTGTCCTCATTCAAAGACGATCCAAAAAATAATGCTCCAATCAGACACTTTTTTTGTCTTTTGAGTTGCCTGAGATCACGGGTGTGTTATCAAATCCACCCTCCGCAACCTGTAGGGTTTCCGACTACCAAACTGTCAGGCAAACTTCCACAGCTGCAGAAAACCATTTTTTGACGAAGATCCATGCTTTCCATCAATCTCATCGCGTCCGTCCTATCGCTCCATGCTCCGTCCATTTTTCCGGATGAAAAGGGCGTGCCCTTCCTTGATTGGTTGTCCAATTCCGTATTTGTGAGTTTCGCCGTAGCGGCGTTCATTATTTGGTTTGCCCGCAAGGCCACCAAAAACATGACAGTGATCCCCGGTGCCTCGCAGAACTTTTTCGAAGCGGTGGTGCAAGGTCTCTATGACTTAGTCGAGAGCATTGTCGGTTCCCACATGGTAGCCCGCGTTTTCCCCATGCTGGCGACCCTCTTCATCTTCATCATTGTCTCAAACTGGTTTGGTCTCCTCCCCGGTGTTGGCTCGATTGGTTGGGGGCATGACGGGGAAGGCATGCTCTACGTCCCCGAGATCACCACCCCTATCCTTCGCCCAACCACAGCCGACCTCAACATGACCTTGGCGATGTCCACCGTATTCATGATTTTCTGGCTCTACTGGTCCCTAACCGAAGTGGGTGTCAAAAATTTCCTGAACCACATTTTCGGAGTTAAAGGCGGATTGACCGGCATCATGGCCATCATCCTCATTCCCGTTTTCCTCTTTGTTGGTGTGATCGAGGTTGTATCGATGGCCTTCCGTCCTGTTTCGCTGTCACTGCGACTCTATGGTAACGTTTTTGCGGGTGAGAACCTGCTATCGACCATGATCACCTTGGGTAAGCAACTCCATCTTCCTTCATGGGCCAGTTACATCATGTCGGTGACCATTCCGTTGCCCTTCTACTTTCTGGAGATTCTCGTCGGCCTCCTCCAAGCCGCCGTATTCATGCTCCTCTGCTCCGTTTACATCCAACTTTCGACTGCCCACGAGGAAGGCGAAGGTCACTAAAACCCTTTTTTCGTCGGGACCGTGGCAAGACTGCGGGCGACGAAGAAAAACACCACAAAGAAAAATACAAATGATACCACAACTCATCGCAGAAGCCGCGGCAACAGCCGGCGGAATCACTGGAAGCTTCACACTCGCCGTAGCCGGTGCAGGAGCCGCTCTAGGCATTGGAATGATCGGTGCAAAAGCCGTAGAGGCTGTTGGCCGTAATCCAGGTGCATCTGGAAAAGTGCTCACACTGAGCATCATCGGAATGGCTCTCTCTGAGGCCATCGCGATTTACGCTCTTATCCTCGCCTTCGGAGGACGCTAATTCAGCAACCGGAAGCGCGCGGATCCTCCGTTGCGCTTCCGGTCCCATTTTCTTTCACAAAAGCTCACATCATTCTTCATGGATACCGTAACACAACTCCTCACGCAATTTGGCGTTAATTGGCCGAAATTTCTCGCCCAAGTCATCCTATTTCTTATCGTCTACATGATCCTCAAAAAGTTCGCTTTTGCTCCTGTGATCGCCATTTTTGAAGAGCGTCGGCGCACCATCGAGGAAGGCCAAGCGAACGCCGCGAAGATCAAAAAGCAACTCGCCGAGTCCGAAGCCCGCTGCCAAGAGATCCTTCGCAAAGCGAATGCCGATGCCCAACGCATCATCGAAGAAGGCCGTCTCGCCAGCGACTCCCAATCTCAAAAACACATCCAACAGGCTGTCCGTGACGCAGAGAACATTCTCGTTAAAGCCCGTGAGACTGTGGAACTCGATCAGGCCCGCATGGTCGCTGAAGTGAAAAAAGAAATGGTAAACTTGGTCGTGAATACCACATCGAAAGTTGTGGGCAAGATCCTCACTCCCGCTGACCAAGAACGCCTCGCCAGCGAGACGACCAATCAACTCGCCGCTTAATATCCTAACATGAAACTGAGCCGGGAAGCACGCCGCCAATCCAAAGACCTTTTCGAGATGGCCCATGTCGATGGTCGCCTCGACGAGAACCGTCTGCGATCCATCTTTGACGAAATCGCCGCCAAAAAACCGAGGAACTACATTCAAATGCTAAAGTTTCTTGCTCGGTTGGTGCGCTTGGAAGTCTCCAAGCACCACGCCAAAATTCAAAGCGCCTCCCCACTCACTGAAATCAAGGCCCGTGAGATCCAAGCCAGCCTCACAGAAAAATTCGGCCGCATCACGGCAGAATTCCATCACACCCCCGATCTCATCGGCGGACTCCGCATTCAACTCGGCAGCAATGTCTGGGACGGCAGCATCAAATCCCGTCTCGAAGCAATCAAACAATCCTAATTCCTAAGACTCATGAGCAACATCGTCCTCGAACTCGAATCAAAAATCAGCGCTATCAAAAGCAACTCAGCCAAACAAACGAATGTCGGTATCGTCCGTGAAATCGGCGACGGCATCGCCCGCATCGAAGGCTTGAGTGATGTCAAACTCAACGAAATGCTTGAATTTCCAGGCGGAATCACCGGCCTGGCCCTCAACTTGGAAGAAACCGAAGTGGGCGCGATCATCCTCGGCGATTTCACCAATATCCGTGAAGGCGACGAAGTCAAAACCACTGGTCGCCTCCTGCAGGTTCCCGTTGGAAAAGGACTTCTCGGCCGCGTGATGGATTCTCTCGGTCGCCCGATCGATGGTAAAGGCCCGATCGCAGGCACAAGCAGCTACCCCGTGGAAAAAATCGCTCCTGGCATCATCAAGCGCCGCAGCGTGAGCCAACCCGTTCAAACTGGCATCATGAGCATCGACGCGATGATTCCTGTGGGTCGTGGACAGCGTGAACTCATCATCGGTGACCGTGCGACCGGCAAAACAACGATCGCCCTCGACACGATGATCAACCAAGCGAAAATCAACCGCGCTGCTGAAGAAAGTGGCGACCCGAATTTCCGCCCAATTTACTCGATCTACGTCGCCGTAGGCCAAAAGAACGCGAACATCGCCCGCGTGGTCACCGCCCTCGAAAAGAACGACGCTCTCAAATACACCATCATCGTCGCCGCAACGGCATCCGATTCCGCCGCCGACCAATACATCGCTCCCTTCTCCGGAGCAGCCATGGGTGAATGGTTCATGGATAACGGCATGGATGCCCTTATCGTATTCGACGATCTCACGAAGCATGCGTTTGCTTACCGCCAGATTTCACTCTTGCTCAAGCGCCCATCCGGCCGCGAAGCTTACCCTGGCGACGTGTTCTATCTCCACAGCCGCTTGCTCGAGCGCTCCGCTCGTCTTGCTGAGGATTGTGGAAATGGCTCACTCACAGCCCTGCCGATCATTGAGACCCAAGCCGGCGACGTGTCCGCCTA
>RFZT01000018.1 GCA_009920585.1 bacterium | reverse complement strand
AATTGGTATAATCCGCGAGGATTTGCGTGGGATTCTCATGACAAAAAATGAGCAGTTTTTGTCATCAAACGAGAAGACGGCGAGGAGCTTGTTTGTATATCATATAAACCAAATGCGCCTTTGCCTCGCTTCCTCCATTCTCTGTGCATCCCATTTCTGCCCACGGCCATTTTGCTCGTTGATTCTATGAATCGACCTCCACGATTTATTGACAGCGGCGGAAGCCGAATGTTCATTAACCCCATCGGCCATTTTGCCGATTTCCACGCCCATCACCCCTTAATGCTTTGAAACGCTATCTGCCTAAAAATGCAGAAGACGCCTCGGCGCTCGTTCTCACGCTGCTCGTGATTGTGTTGCTGTCCGCGATCGTCACCTCGTTTCTCTCCAGTTCCCGCACAGAGCAGATCGCCACAAGCAACTACACGTCGAAGGTTAAGGCCGAGATGTTAGCAACTACCGCCACCCAACAGGCGATGGCGAAGATTCAGCAGGGGTTTAATACGACTGCCAACACGACCGTCATCACCACACAGCCAGGGGCGATTCGACAATTCGTATTTTCCAGCGGCACCATCTCCTCCAATAGCACGCAAGAACTCTTTTCCGGCACCGGCAATGTCACTACCAACGGAACAGCCAATCTCAACAACCTACAGAATCCAGGGAATTCGACGGGCAACGCCGCCAGCAATCAGTGGACCATCACGGGAAACGCGAGCGAGCGGATTAATGTGCCGATGGAAGTGGTTACCTCCAATGGAACCGTCGTCGGCCGCATCGCCTACTATGTCGATGACGAGGGAACGAAGCTCAATGTCAATGCGGCTACAGGCAATCGTACCACTCTCAATGTTGGAACGCGCCCTCAAGACATCGCCGCACTGATTAGCGCGACACAAGCCGCAAGTTTCGCAGCTGTTGTTAATAATTCCACCACAAATATTAGTAGCGTTACTGGGTGGAGTTATTTCTTCCGACCTGAGCAGGTTAGTGCAGCTGTAACAGGATTTTCGGGGAATAATACCCCCTTTCTGTCCACCGCCACCACTTCCGCCAGCACTACGGCGAATATGACCCATCTCCTCACCCCGTGGGGAACTCAGCGGATTGCTATTAATGCACTCTCCACAAACGCCACGGACGGCACCGGCGACGCTTCCGTGCGATCGATTTTTGAGGCGCTCACCGGTCTGAATGGCACGACCATGAATGCCACATCGAATTCCACTTATGGTCTCACAGGAAGAGGGCTGCAAAATATCTTCGGCGGTAATTTCGCGACCAAATACAATCCAATCGGCGTTAAGCAAATCGCCGCCAACATGCTTCAAATGCGCGATCCGAATACTGGTACGGTCAATGCCAGCTTCAGCTATCAAGGTCCGCTCATCGGTTCCCTCACTATCAACTCCACCTCCACTAATTCCTCCGAGTCCAAGACCCATATTCCAGCGGAGTATTTAGGATTCGCGCCTTATCCCGTTGTCAGCGAAGTGAGTTTTGATGTTTTTTATGTGAATACTGTCTCCGTTGGCACCACAACGCCGTCTTATTTAAGAACCTATATTAGAGCAAATATCGAGTTATATAATCCTTATCCCGTGGATTTTAACAATGCTAATGCTACATTGGAATATTGCATGAGAGGCATTACATGGAATATGACACATACAATAATTTCTACTAATGCTACACATACAAATAGATATGGTTGCTATGGCAACTGGACAGACTCTGCATCATCCATCGAATATCCTTATAACTCCGCAATGAGAGATGCTGCTCGTCCACCTACGAAATTTGCGGAATCTTACATGTTAACTCACAATCCCTATGGCCAAAAAGGAATATTTATACCCGCTTTTTCTAAAAAGAAATACAATTTATCCGGTCCCACTTGGGGAACATATGGTCAAGCAGTAATTTCTAATCCATCCCAATACCGTATTAATTCAATCACAGATGTCCAATGCGCCATTACCTATGTAAAAATTGCTGCCAATAGCAACATCGATCGTAGCCTAAGTGGAATACCTAATACAAATCCAGAAAGCATAAGAGATTGGGTATTAGGAGCTGATATAAAAAAGTTTATTACAAATAGTGGGAATTTAAGCACCAGCACTCCGGCAGTGTCATTTCCAGTTTCTGCTAATACTACCGTTGATTGGAGAACCGCCATAGCAAATTCCATTTCCACATATTCCTACCAAAGGCTTTGCCCTCTCATAAAAACTTCCATCGCAGCCTCCGCAAATCTAACCGCAAACCCAAACACGATATGTTGGACTGTAAATGCCAGCACCGCGAATCATACTTTTGGAAATGTTACATCAGGCTCAAATATAACCACGACAAATTCGACAGAGCAATGGAACCACGCCGACGCCAATCCAAACTTCGACTCTGGTAATGCCATCCCAAGCGATCCCTCATTCAACAATCGCAATGGCAATGCTATTTTTGCCAATGCAACACTGACGAATGGGACATGGACATTTCCAAATCCCAACGATATGCGCATACCGGAGTTGCCTAGTTTTTCAGGAAATTACTTTTACACCAGCCCTGCAGACTTGGGCCTCGTGCCCACAAATCAGCGCTGGCGCCGACTACGGATGCAGATGCAACCGAGTTCTGAAGGGTCTTTGATTCCAGATTGGGCCATGCTCGATGTTATTTCCTTTGGCAATTCTACTAACGCCAGTCTTCCCCACAACCGCCTTCAACCCGTGAATGTCAACGGGAAGTTTCACCTCCCAGGAAATGCAACAATCGCACCACGCACAATAGGCATCCAAGCATTGGCGAAAGTTCTTGAACTATCATCGAATGGCACGATTCAAAATCCAATAGATGTAGCGCAAAGTGCAAATTTGACTTCGCCGAATGATGTAACTCGATTCAAGGGTGCTACTGCCAATGCCACCACCATCGCCAACGCGATCGGCAGCATGACTTGGACTGCAAATTCGACTTGGGATACTCGCAGAAACACTCTGCGTTTCCCTGCAGATCAATATATCCTCCCCTCCGAAATCATGGAAATCGCCGGAGTAGCCGATGCCGTTTCGCAGACCGATTACAACAACAGCAGCAGCCACTTTAAGAGGAACGAAGGCCGAGCCAGCGCCCTCATTCCCGCTGTCACCACCCGCAGTTCCTTCTTCACCATCTACGCCTACGCGCAGGCAGGCAAAGAAATAAACGGGACTTTCGTTCCGGACTCCGAAGCCCTCACCAAAACTTTGGTGGAAGTGGAGATCGCTACTACCGCCAACGCAACGACTCAAGCCCAATACAAAGTCAAAAAACTCTACACCCAACCGATTCCGATGGGGGAGTGAAGTTTTAAGCATTAAGTTTTAAGAATCGGAGCGCAGCGGCACGAGCAGATCTCACGCGACCCAGGCGGCTTGGGAGCAACAAGCGAGGGTCAGTCCCGATTATTTTTCCTTTTGCTGTAAAACGGGGATTGAGTTAGGTTTTGACAAGACTCAAGAGCAGATTGGAGTTGCCTTGGGAACATGATGGGTGAAACATTACGATATTTAAGAGTGTATTCTGAGCTATCAAGCGGACTCTGAGGCAATTTTGTTTGCCGTTATCGATTCAACCCGATAATTACTCAGCTCTCTGATATGGAAAATACCTTGGCTTCGCGAGAATTGCAGATCGAGCGCAAACACGTTATTATTGAGTTGCGCGAAAATGACCGGGGGAGATTTCTAAAAATCACTGAAGAAGCCCACGGGCGACGGAATTCGGTCATCATCCCCAGCACGGGGCTGGATGAGTTTGAAGCCCTCCTCGACGAGGTTCTCACCGCCGGCGAAGAGATCGAATAACGCCACTTCGCGAATCTCGGATTGCGTGTCCAAAGTTATTTTTTCCACCTCTCGAGGGATTCCTCGTGCAGATGTCGCCGCTTGAAATAGCGCGAAAAAATGCCGTATCGCGGACTGAAGAAATAGGCGAGGAGGAATATCGCTCCAAGTATCAATACGATGGCCGGTCCGGATGGGATATTCGCCCAGAACGAGAAGAGCAATCCGACCACTGCACCGAAAGTCCCCAGCGCACCGCCGCCCCAAAGCATGGTATCAAAGGAGTCGCTTAATAAGTAAATGGTGGCAGCCGGCAAGATCAGCAATCCGAGCGACAAGAGCACGCCCACAGCTTGAAGCGAGGACACCATGGCCAAAACAATGAGCAGGATGAGCATCCCCAAAAGTCCCCCCACTGGGACCCCCTGACTCCGCGCAACCGAGGCCTCGAATATTGCCAGTAAAAGCGGACGTTGAAATGCCACAAGCAGGATCAGCGCGACACAGGTGATCGCATAACTCGTCCAAAGATCGCTATCCCCCACACCGAGGATGTTGCCAAAAAGAAAATGATCCAAACTCACTTTCACGCCGGCATATTTGATGAGGGCGATGCCGATGGCAAAGGCGATGATGTAAAGGGCGGCGATGGCCGTCTCTTCCTTCACTCGTGAGCTTCGTGAGATAATGTGTCCACCCAACGCCACAAAAATGGCGGCTAGAAGGCCCCCTAAAAGTAAACCCGCTGGGGAGAGCCCGACTAAAATAGCCGATACAGCGAGGCCGGGCAGGAGCGAGTGCGAAAGCGCATCAGCCATGAGAGCAAGGCGCCTAATGACCACAAAGGCCCCAAGAAATCCATTAGTAAAGCCGATCAACACACAGGCCAAGAGGGCGCGCTGCATGAATTCGTATTGGAAGGGTTCGAGTATCCAGTTCATGCGTGATCGTGGTGATGGCCGCTAAAGACGTGCACGGTATAGGCGCGGTCGAGGTTTTCTTTGGTGAAGGCTTCCGCTGTCGGCCCACAGGCAACAACCTCGCCATTGATCAGGAGAATGTGATCAAAGAGCGCCTCCACGCTTTTAAGATCGTGATGCGATGCTATGACGAGCTTGCCCGCATCACGAAGGCGGCGCATTGCTGCAGCAAATGCTTCCGCCGCGTTGCGATCGAGGCCGGTGAAAGGTTCGTCGAGAAGGTAGATGTGAGCCTGTTGAGCCCATGCTCGAGCTAGAAAAGCGCGCTGTTGCTGCCCCCCCGAGAGAGCAGATATCTGCCTGTCGGCTAAGTCGGCCAGATCGCAGATTTCCAATGCCTCAGCGACAGCGGCAGCATCTTTAGCAGAGAATTTTTTCCATTTTCCCAAGGAGGGATACCGCCCCATCTCGACGAGTCCGCGGACAGTGACAGGAAAATCCCAGTCCACCGCCTCACGTTGCGGCACATAGGCGATTGTTCTTCCGGCAGGACCATCCAACTCATGACCGCAAAATTCAATTCGCCCGGTCTCAATCGGAAGGAGGCCGGCGATGGCTTTGAGCAAAGTCGTCTTCCCTGCGCCATTCGGTCCCAACAACGCGATGCAGGATCCGCATTGGAATGCGGCGCTGATATGATGCACCGCGGGGATCCGGTTGTAACTGACAGTGACGTCTTCGAGAGTGAGCTGATGACTCATGGGATGGAAATAACGTCCTCGATGGATTCGCTGCCCCACAGGGTTGCATCCTTGAGCATTTTGCCCGACGCCTGAACTTGGATTCGGAGTGCGGCATTTTTTTGTGGCGATACAAACCGAGCTTTTACCACGAGATCCTCGGGCTTTGAGGCATCCATCGAATAGGTGGCGATCAGCGATTCCGCGCTAGGTGAAGATTCAACCGGCTTTTGCCCGACGGCAGCCAGAGCTAGGTGCGCGGGCGTCGATGCGGTCAGCGTGATTTCATAAGGGACGATTTTTTTGGCAGGCAATTCCCCGCTCGACTGCACGAGAAGTGGCCGACTCCGAGTGATGAGATAAACCGGGATGCCTGCTATCGCGAGAAAGCAGATCAAAATGACCAACCGCATTAAAGGATGTCCCCTCATGCTTTATTGGAGGGCTCCTACGATGGTGGTGACATTGCTGCGCATCATACCGAGATAGGTTCCCGCGTCGCCTGATCCGAGCCCATCAGCGTAGAGCGTACCGCCAAGATTCGCTCCGGATTCAATCGTGATTTGACGGAGGACTTTGGGATTCTCGATATTCTCGGCGAAGATGGCTTTCACTTGGCGGTCTTTGATTTCTTGAATGAGGTGACGGACTTTCTGAGATGACGGTTGGTCGGAGGTCGATATTCCCTGCACGGGAAGAATCTCAAAACCATAGTCCTTGGCGAAGTAGCCGAGAGCATCATGCGAGGTCACCAGGATCCTTTTGCTTTTGGGGAGAGCGGCGAGTTCAAGCCGGACCCATTTCGACAAGGATTTGAGCTTGTCTTCAAAAGCTTTTGCGTTCGCCTCGAATTCGGTGCGTCCAACTGGGTCTGCCGCGATAAAGGCATCGCGAACCTGAAGCGTAACGGCCTCGACATTCGCGATGCTGTGCCACCAGTGCGGATCAGTGGCATTGTCCGCATGACTGTGGTCGTGATGATCCACCTCCATGCAGGCGATCGGTTTCACAGCGGATCCCGCTACAACGAATGTGACCCCGCTTTTTTCCACACTAGAGCGAAGCTTGTCTAAGTAGGGCTCAAACCCCAAACCATTCGCCAAAACGATCTGCACGTTAGATATTTTTTTGATGTCGCCTGGCGTGGGTTCGTAAAGGTGAGGGTCGCTGCCCGGCTTGATGATCTCCCTCACTTCCACGCGATCGCCCCCGACATTACGGGCGATGTCAGAAAGCACCGTGCTCAGCGAGGCCACCTTAATGGATTCAGCCCAGACAGCCGTAGCAAGCCCGATGAAAATCCAAACTGAAAAAATGTGTCGCATTTCTTGGCGAGGTTAATAGCGCACTTTACTGCAAGTCAATTGCATTTCAAAGAATGAATGGATTGCATGAGACGGCAAAGCACAGCAAGATTTGAGGCTCATAAAAAAACTATGGCTGATTACGATTTGATAGTGGTGGGCGGCGGACCGGCAGGCTACGTCGCAGCGATTCGCGCGGGGCAACTGGGCAAAAAAGTAGCCTGCGTCGAGATGGATCGAGCGGGGGGCACCTGCTTGAACTGGGGCTGCATTCCGACAAAGTCCCTGCTCAAAAACGCCGAGGTTTACCAGATGATCAAAAACCACGCTGGCGACTTTGGCCTCAAAGTCGAAGGCTTGACCTACGAGTGGGACAAGGTGATCGGACGCAGCCGCAAAGTGGCTGACCGACTTGCGGGCGGGATCGAAATGCTATTTAAGAAAAACAAAGTGGACTACATCCGAGGGGAAGCCACTATTCCCAAGTCCGGCGTGGTCGAGGTGACCGACAAGACCGGAAAAAAAGCCGAATATACAGCCGCAAAAATCCTCATCGCCACAGGTGTAGTCACCCGTGAGATGCCGGGCTTCCCCTTCAATGGCAAAAGCGTGATCGGCAGCCGCCAAGCGATGGCTTTGGACAATCAGCCAAAGGAAATCATCATCATCGGAGCCGGTGCCATCGGCATCGAGTTCGCCTATTTTTTCAATGCCTTCGGCACCAAGGTGACCGTGGTCGAGATGCAGCCAAATATTCTTCCGGTCGAAGATACCGAGGTCAGCCAGACACTCGAAAAATCCCTCGCCAAGCAAGGCATCAAGCTCCTCACAAACACCAAAGTCGATAAGGCAGAAACCACCAACAAAGGAGTTCGCCTCACCGTCACTGGAAAGACCACCGAGACAATCGAAGCCGATATTGCGCTGGTCGCCATCGGTGTTTCGCCACTCATGCCCACCGGGATGGATTTTGAAACCGACACCAAGGGCTATCTCAAGACCAATGAGAACTATGAGACAAATGTGAAGGGCGTCTACGGCGCGGGAGACATCATCGGGCCACCTTGGCTCGCTCACGTCGCCAGCTACGAAGCCATGCAGGCCGTGGAGGGAATGTTCACCGGATCCAAGCCGAAGAAGGTGTCCGTCTTCCCTGGCTGCACATATTGCCAACCGCAAGTCGCCAGCGTTGGTCTCACGGAACGCGCTGCGAAGGAAAAAGGCCTAAAATTCAAAATCGGAAAATTCCCATTCTTGGCCAGCGGCAAAGCTCAGGCGGTCGGCGAGAGCGAAGGCTTTGTGAAACTTCTCGTTGGCGAGAAGCATGGTGAAATCCTTGGAGCCCACATCATCGGTGCGGATGCCACCGAGATGATTGCCGAACTGGGACTCGCGATCACGATGGAGGCCACCTACGAGGAACTCATCGCCACTATCCATGCCCATCCAACGCTCAGCGAAGCGATCCATGAAGCTGCGCACGCCTCACAAGGCCACGCGATTCATTTCTAAAAGCTGGAAAAATTCTCAGCCAAGGCTCGATCGAATGACGGGCCTTGGCTTTTTTTAGGTGAACTTCACCTTCGGGTAGGTTTTGAGATAACTGGCCACCTCCGCAACAAAGGCATCACCGAACTCGGACTGCTTTCTCTCGCTGATACCTTCAATGAAACGCAGATCAGCGACCTTCGTGGGATATTCCCGAGCCATGTGGCGCAGGGTATTGTCGCCGAAGATGACGTAAGCCGGCACAGCACGCTCGTCCGCGAGCTTTTTACGGAGTCGGCGCAGGCGATCAAAGAGCGTTTCGTCACACGCGATCTCACCCGCGCGTGGAGTCGCCACTTTTTTCACAGCCATCGTCTTCGTAAGCATAATGACCCTACGACTTCGCAACGCATCCAAGCCCTCTGGGCTCAGAGAAATCGTGGGGAACTGACCGGCGTCCTGCGCGAGAAGCCCGGATCGCAACAACTCCCTACCGATAGCACTCCACTCGGATCGGCTCAATTCCTTACCGATCCCATAGGTGGTGAGTTGATCGTGGCCCCAACGCCGGATTTTTTCTGTATCCGCACCAGTCAGTATTTCGATGAGGTGATTCATTCCCACGCCGAAGCGACCGACCTGTCGGACTCTATAGGCACAAGAAAGAAGCTTCTGCGCCTGAGTGGTGGCATCATAGGTCTCGCGGGGTTGGATGCAGTTATCGCAAGCCGCGCAGTTTGGCACAGAATAATCCTCGGCAAAATAATTCAGCAACTCGCGGCGGCGGCAGGTCGGGCACTCCGCGTAATGGAGCATGAGATTGAGCTGATCGCGGGCGATCTGCTTCTCCTTCGGATTCGTCATCTCATCGATGAAATGCGTCTGCTTGGCCGCATCGCCGACACTGAAGAGAAGAATGCAATCCCCCGGTAAACCATCCCGCCCAGCGCGCCCGGTTTCCTGATAATAGCCTTCGATATTTTTTGGGAGGTCGTGATGGATGACCCAACGGACATTCGGTTTATTGATGCCCATTCCAAAAGCGATCGTCGCACACATGATGCGAGTTTCGTCACGAATGAAGAGCTCTTGATTGAGTTCCCGCTCCTTGGCGGTGAGTCCAGCATGATAGGGAAGCGCGGAAAACCCACGGTCGCTGAGGCCTTCTGCCACACGATCCACGGCCGCGCGTGTCGCGCAATAGACGATGCCGCTATCCATGGGTCGCCCTCGAATGAAGTCGATGATTTGTTTCAGCGGCTGATCTTTTGGAAGAACTCGATAGGAGAGATTCGGACGATTGAAACTCGCAACGAAGACCTGCGGATCTTTTAGTTTAAGATGATTAACAATGTCCTCCCGCACCCTCTCCGTGGCTGTCGCAGTGAGGGCCATGAGTGGCACATCGGAAAGAAGCGTGCGTAGGCGCGAAATCTGGCGGTATTCCGGACGAAAATCATGCCCCCACTCGGAAATGCAATGGGCTTCATCAATCGCGATGGACGTAATATTCCAGCTCAGAAGATTCTCTCGCCAATGGTCGAGCAACAACCTCTCGGGAGCAGCGTAGAGCAACCGATAACGCCCCTCATGCAAACCGCGCAGACGCGCCTTCGTTTCCTTAACGCCCAGAGAAGAGTTCAGAAAGGTGGCCGAGATGCCCGCCGTTTCAAGCTGGCTGACCTGGTCTTTCATCAGCGCAATCAACGGAGACACAACAAGAGTCAATCCCTCGCGAAGAATCGCGGGGAGTTGGAAACAAAGCGATTTTCCGCCACCCGTCGGAAGGAGGGCGAACACATCCTGTCCGGCCAGCGAGGATTCCATAATCTCGCGTTGCAGCGGACGGAATTCATCATAGCCGAAGGCCGACTTGAGTGATTGTCGCATGGTGTCCATTTTGTCGATAGGCAGGAGGGTCACCGAGAAGCGCCCTCGAATCGAGAGCATTCTGAAAAAAGTCGATCTCCACGTCACTCTGCATGATATTTTATGGAAAATGGCAGCATTTCGTTTAAATTATCGGAAATGAACCACGCAGCGGGATTGCGGTATCCGGTGAGAGTATGGGCCTCCCTTGCGGGGATTTTGTGCTCCGCCATCACCCCTTGGACCGCCCTTGCTACGGAAAACGACTGGACGATTCCCGAGGAATTTTCCTACCCAAAGCCACTTCAAATTTCTGAGGGATCTGAGAAAATGGCGCGAGCTCAAGCCTACTATTTGCAGGCTCTCCTGGACGAAGAAACCGATGGTCCGGAAAAGGCTCTGGCAAGCAAGCGGGAGGTTTTAAACTGGGATCCCGGATTCACGGCCTTGTCCGTCGAAGTCGCGCAACACCTCCTCCGAGGGGGAGACACCGCCGAGGCCTTATCCGTGCTGAAAGATGCGACAAAAGCCGCCCCGCATGAAGATGCCCCCACGCATGCTCTTGCTGGGATTTACCTCCGCCAACTTCAGAAACCCGCGCTAGCCGAAAAGTTTGCCCTACAAGCCCTCGAGCGAAACCCGAACGACCCCACTATTTACGAAACTCTCTGGGAGATTTACCGCTCCACCGGACAGAACCAAAAGATCGAAAACCTCATCCAGAAAGCATCCCGCAGTGACAGCAAAGATTACCTCTATTGGCTTGGTATCGCCGATATTCGCATCCGCGACTCCACTCGGGCGAATGGGAAATCGAATGAGGCCGTACTCGATCGGATCGCCTCTCTCGTGGACAAAGCCGCCAAGCTCACTGGCGAGGAACCTGAAGCCATCGCAAAAACGGCTGACTACTACACGCTTTGCAAGCGCAACGAGGAGGCAAAGGTTCTTTACCGCAAAGCGCTGGCCGCTAATGGCAATTTGCCTGGGATACGAGAAAAGCTCGCCGACTGCCTGATTCAGGAGGGAGACAGTGATGAAGCTGCAAGAATCCTCGAAGAGATTATCAAACAAAATCCGCTTTACCTCGCTGCCTACGACCAACTCGCCCGCATTGATCTGGAGCAAGGGAATCCGGTTGCCGCCATGAGCAACATGAGACAAGCGCTCCTTCTTGCTCCCATCGATCCACGTCGACAGGAGGAAATCATTCACACGGCATTTCGTGCTGGAGAATATGAAACCGCACTCCAATTCGCCATAGAAGGCGAAAAAAAATTCCCCTTCATGCTCGGCTTCACCCTTCTGCGTGCCGTCGCATTAAGCCAAAAGCAGGACCACCCAGCCGCGCTTCTCGCATTTGAAAGGACGCTGGTCGAAGCCTCTATCTCCAGCCCAGAAATTCTCGATGCGGCTTTTTATATCAGCTACGGAAGCGCCGCGGAAAAGGCTGGCGATCACGTCAAGGCGGCCGAGTTGCTTAAGAAAGCGATCGCTTTGGACCCCCTGAATTCCGCGGAGGCATGCAACTATCTTGGCTACATGTGGGCCGAACGTAACGAGAACCTCGACGAGGCCGAGCGCCTCATCATGCAAGCAGTCCAGCTCGATCCCTCCAATGGCGCCTACATGGATAGCCTCGGATGGGTTTGGCTTTGCCAAGGGAAATTTTCAAAAGCTCTCGCGGAACTCATGCGCGCCGCCGAAGCGATGAAAAATCCGGATCCCGTGATTTTTGAGCACATCGGTGATGCCCACGAGAAGCTAGGAAGAACAGCGGATGCTCTCCACTACTGGCAGAAGGCCCTCCAACTTGAGACGCACAACGCCTCCCTCGCAGAAAAGATCGACCGCAACGCATCCAAGGTCGCGCGCCAACCAACCGATAAAACCACCGCACGACCCTGAGCGAACGAAACTTTTTCGTTAAGGCAAAACCTGACGGACTTTTTGAGCGATGGATTCAAAGACGCCGGCCGCCGCGCTTTCGGGATGCGCCGCTACAGCAGGTCGTCCAGTATCTCCCGCTTCGCGAACGAGTGGCTCGATAGGCACCTCGCCGAGCAACGGAACCTCCAACCTAGCAGCCTCCCTTGCACCGCCGCCTGTGCCAAAAATATCGTAGCGCTTGCCGTCGCCGGGACACAGGAAGTAGCTCATGTTCTCGACGATTCCGAGCACCGGAACATTCGTTTTTGCGAACATCGCGGAGGCCTTACGTGCATCGATGAGTGCGACTTCTTGTGGTGTCGTCACGATCACAGCTCCAGACAGGGCCACGGTCTGCACAATCGTCAACTGGATGTCTCCAGTGCCGGGAGGCAGGTCGAGAATGAGGTAATCGAGATCGCCCCAGGCCACCTGACGCAGAAATTGCTGCGTGTAGCGGGTCACCATCGGACCGCGAAGAACGGCAGGAGAACCCTCATCGAGCAAAAATCCCATCGACATCAATGAAACCCCATATCGCTCGATCGGAATGATGCGATTCTCATCATCCGCTGTCGGACGCTCACTTCCACCGAACATGATCGCCACGCTCGGTCCGTAGATATCGCAATCGCACAAACCTGTTCGTGCGCCGGATTGCGCAAGAGCTAACGCGAGATTGGCGGCCACGGTGGACTTCCCAACCCCGCCTTTTCCGCTACCCACAGCAATGATATGGCGAACACCCTCAATTCGAGCCGGGCCGACACTTCCCGTCGGCGCAGCAGGAGCTTGGACATCCACCTTCACATTCAACCGACCTGAACCCACCAAACCCTTGAGTGCTTGAGTCGCCTCGTCACGAATCGTTTTTGCAATCGCGTTCTCCGTCGTCGAAATCACAAGCTGCACATCAACATCACTGCCGTTGATGGAGATTTCCCGCACGAGACCGAATGAGACGATATCACGGGAGAAGCCCGGATACTTCACGACCTTCAATGCTTCACGAATGGATTCTTGATTTATGGATGACATGGGCCGGATTGTGCATGGATGAATCGCACAGACAAGATTGTTGGTGGGATTTCCATATTGCTTCGAAATGCTTTGGGAACTAAGTTGAAAGCGTCAGAGGCTATGGACTGCGGACAGGCGAACCCCGCCAGGGCAGGAATGCAGCAACGGTAGTCTGCTCCTCTTTGCCGTAGTCCTCTGACACTTCCCCCGCCTTGACTCACCCCTGCCGAGCGATATTGTGACGGCATCAATGGCAACAGCTTCCCGTGAAAGTGTACGCAAGACTCTCCATGAGTTTTTAGCGGAAAAAGGTTTTCGCAAGACCTCTCAACGCGATGCCATCATTGAGGCTGCTTTCGGCACTCATGAACACTACACGGCAGAGGAACTCTTGATGATGTCGAGAGCCATCGACAAATCGGTTTCCCGCGCTACGGTCTATCGCACCCTTCCGATCTTGGTGGAAAGCGGACTCCTGCGCGAACTCGACCTGGGCGGCGAGACAAAAATCTACGATCCCAACTTCCTCGAGCACCCGACTCACAACCACTTGGTCTGTGTGGACTGCAAAAAGATCATCGAATTCGAAGACCCCAACATGGAACTTCTTGAGAATTGCATCTCCAAGCGACTCGGATTTTCTCCAGCCAACAAAATGGTGACGATCGAAGCCCATTGTGACGAATTCAAGGCCAAAGGCACCTGCGCACGCCGCCCTTGCGATAAAGACTAAACCCGAAAACGGCTTGTGAACTAAAAACATCATGAACATGAGAATGGCATTCCTCTCTCTGTGTATCGGCACATGTGCGATTGCGTCAGACCAACCAAGCAATCCGATCCTGAAAGTGGGCGATCCCGGATTTCTTTATACCGCCGATCCCGCCGCTGAGGTGTTTGACGGCAAGGTCTATGTCTATTGCTCGCACGACCAGCCTGATGCGAAGAACTTCAAGGACATGCAGGACTACATCGTGCTGGAATCTTCCGATCTCAAAACATGGATCAACCACGGCGTAGTTCTGAAGCCTCGGGAGTATTCGTGGGCGTCGGGGCAGATGAACGCGCCGGATGCCGCTTACAAGGACGGATGGTATTATCTCTATTTTCCCTATGACAAAACCCATGTCGGCGTTGCCAAAAGCCAAACCCCCGTTGGACCCTGGAGCGAAGCGGTAACGGATAAGATCTGCACGATTTTCGATCCGTGCGTGTTCGTCGATGACGACGGGCAGGCGTATATCTACGGGAACGACCACAAGGTCGATATCGGTGCCAAGGGGTCGCATGTCATGGGGGCGCGGCTGAAGCCGAATATGATCGAGTTGGACGGCCCGTGGCAGAGGCTTTCCGAGGAGGAAGTGAATGAGGCGGTCACGGTCTTCAAACGGAATGGCAAGTATTACTTCATGGCGCGCAAAGACAAAAAGACGGTCTATTTCATGGCCGATTCGCCCCTTCCGACCAATCCCTATGCGACTTTCCAAGGTGCTGTCACGGGCGATGTGACAGGCGCTCCCGCCCACACCTCGGCGATCGAGTTTCACGGGCAGTGGTATCTTTTTTATCATCTCGGCAGTGAGGTGAATAATGGAAAATTCCACCGTCGCTCCGTCTGTTTTGACAAGATGGAATTCAACGAGGATGGCACCATCAAACCGGTTGCGTTCACGCTGGGTAAGAGCGTCGGCGGGGAAAGCGAAATTCAAGAACCCAAGCAATAGTGCAATGAACCCGAAAACGGATTTTAGACAGAATGAACAAAATGAATAGAATTGAACTGAAGTGCCATGTGGCTAAAAACGAGGGGAATTTCAGTGGCATCGAGTGCTTTGTAAAACCTTCTGGTAATTCGGTTAATTCTGTCAAAACTCATCAATCCCCAGATCCATCGAATGAATAAAATACTCACCTCATTGGCAGTCGTCGTGACATCCGCCTCGAGCCTCATGGCGGACAACCCGATCCTCAAAAATATTTTCACGGCAGATCCGTCGGCCCATCTCTACGAGGGGAAGGTGTTCATCTATCCTTCCCACGATCAGGATAAGGCCCAAGGGTTCAACATGGTGGATTACCATGTCTTCTCGTCAACGAACCTCGTGGACTGGACGGATCACGGAGCCGCCTTGGATGTGAAGGATGTGCCCTGGGCGAAAAGCTACATGTGGGCTCCTGATTGCGCTTACAAAGACGGAACCTATTTTTTCTATTTTCCGGCTAAGGACAAAGCCGGCGATTTCCGGATTGGTGTGGCGACAAGCACCTCGCCTGCCGGTCCGTTCAAGCCCGAGGCAAAACCGATCGAAGGAAGCTTTTCGATCGACCCCTGCGTCTTCATCGATGATGACGGTGCGGCTTACATGTATTTCGGCGGATTAAAAGGAGGGCAGACCGATTCGCCGTGGGTCGCGCGCCTGAAGCCCAACATGAAAGAGTTCGCCGAAGAGCCCAGGCGCATCGAGGGGCTGGATTTCTTCTTTGAAGGCTCATGGATGAACAAGATCAACGGCACCTACTACCTGTCCTATTCCACGGGCAACATGAACAAGGACTACAGGCCGAGTGCCATTGCCTATGCGACATCGAACTCACCCTACGGGCCCTTCAAATACCAAGGGGTAATCCTGAAGTCGGTGGGCATCTGGACGAATCACCACTCTATTATCAATATCAAAGGGGACTGGTATATTTTCTACCACAACGGCGCATTGCCGGGTGGGGGAAAGAACAACCGCAGCGTGTGTCTTGATCGTCTCAACTTCAACTCGGATGGCACCATCAAAATGGTGGAGCCCACCAAGGAAGGCGTGCCTGCCGTGGATTTGGGGAAACCAAGTGCGCAGTAGCAAAGTCCGAGTGAAACCCCTTCTTGCCGCACTCCTCTTCACACTCTTAGCCTCGGCGGTGGCCGCCGATCGTCGCCCGAACATCGTGCTTGTCGTCGCTGAAGACATGGGGCCAGACACTGGCGCCTACGGCTGCAAGGACGCGATCACGCCGAATATGGACCGCCTCTCCAAGGAAGGGGCGCTGTTCACCCGCGCTTTCACCCACTGCGGCGTCTGCGCTCCCTCCCGCAGCGGAATGATCACCGGGCAGTATCCGCTGAAATACGGCGCCCAAAACATGCGATCGATTGTCGTTAAACCGCCCCGTCCGTTCACCGAGAAACTCCGCGCCTCTGGATACCATGTCATGTGGCCCGGCAAGACGGACTTCCAGGGCGTGTCCGAAAAGAAACTGGCCGACGACAAGAATCTTTGGGTCAACTACTCCCTGCAGCCTCTCGGCAAGCTGACAGCCAAGCCGAAGGAACCCTTCTTCGCCTACATCAACGACACTGTCAGTCACGAGAGCCAGGTCCGCGCCTCTGACGAGGAGCACGCCAAGAACACCACGGCGCTCAAGCCCTCCGATCGCCGCGATCCGGCCAAGGTCGAACTCCCGCCCTTCTACCCGGACACCCCGTCCGTCCGCCGCGAGGTCGCCCACTATCACGAACTCGTCACGGCCGTCGACTACACCCTCGGCCGCGTGCTCGACTGGCTGAAGGCGCACGACCTCGAGAAAAACACCATCGTGATCTTCACCGGCGACCACGGGCGCGGCATGCCACGCTTTAAGCGTTCGCCGAAGGATACCGGCACGCGCGTCCCGCTCATTATTCGCTGGCCCGACCAATTACCCCCAGGCACCGTCCGCGAGGACTTCGCCAGTTGGATCGACTTCGCGCCGACTTTCCTGACGCTCGCCGGTGTGCCGGTCCCGCCGGAATTTGACGGTCATTGCTTCCTGCCCAAGGCCGCGCAGCCTACGAAATATGTCTACAGCTTCCGCGATTTCATGGACGAGAGCTTCGATAAGGTCCGCTCGGTCCGCGACGCGCGCTACCGCTATGTCCGTAACCTCGGTCCCGGCGTCAACGAGGCCGGCGAGGTGGCCTACCAAGAAGCCGGTCAGACAATGCACGAGCTCCGCCGCGTGCAGGCCGAAGGCAAGCTGACGCCCATTCAGGCGCTCTACTTCGACCCTAACCGACCAAAGGAACAACTCTACGACACGCAGAGCGACCCTTGGGAAGTGAAAGACCTTGCCGGCGACCCGGCCCACGCCGCCAAGCTCGCCGAACTCCGAGCCGAATGCGACGCCTGGCTCGCCCGGTGCGGCCCCCTCGCCGACATGCACGCCGATGAGCTCGTTCAACGCGGCATCATCCTGCCACGCAAGCCCGTCTCTCAGAAACCATCAAAAAAAGAAAAAGTTCCTAAGTAACAAGTCCCATAGCTCTCAAAAAAAACACCATGCAAAACCTCTTCTCTCGCTCCGTGCTCTCCGTGTCCTCCGTGGTTAA
>RFZT01000170.1 GCA_009920585.1 bacterium | reverse complement strand
GGAGTTCGTTGCGATCCAATAACTCCCACGACATTTCCTCCCCGGGTGAGATTCCCAGAGCCGATGACAGCGCCACTGGTATGTAGATGTAGTATCGTGGTTTCTGATTCTTCGAACGCATTTCTTGCACTTTTACAGGAAAAGTTGGTTGACAGGATTCTTTCATAGGCTAGCCTATAAAAGAATCGCGGCTCCCTGTCAATCTTTTTTTATCATGAATATTCATCTCTGGTTAAACTGCCTGCAACAAAAACTCTTCCCTGCTCTCGAATCCGAACTCGGAACCCTCTCCCCCAAGGAAACCGAGTTTGTTCGCATCGTTGAATTTTGTGAACTTCATACTCTCATGGCCCCTTATCAATGGAAAGGCAACGGTCGCAAACCGCTCTCCCGATTGGCCATGGCCAAGGCTTTTGTCGCCAAAATGGTCTGGAATCTTCCCACAACCGAGGATCTCATCTCCTTTCTCCAAGTCGCACCAAACCTGCGACGCCTCTGCGGGTGGGAATCGCAAAACGACATTCCCGACCGCGCTACTTTTTCTAGAGCCTTCGAGCAATTTGCTATCGGGCAACTCCCTCAAATCGCTCAAAGTCAACTTATCAAGACTCATTTGGGTGACCGCATCATCGGCCATATCAGCATCGATGCCACCGCCATTTCTGCTAGGGAATCGGTTGCAAAAAAAGCCCCCCCTACCGATCCCATCCAATCCAAAAGCACCAAAAAAACCCGTGGTCGCCCTCGCAAAGACGAAGTCCGGTCTCCCGCTCCTGAAAAACGTCTCGACCTGCAACTCTCTGGCTCTCTGGAAGAAAACATCGCCGACCTGCCCTCTTTCTGCGACAAGGGATGCAAGTGCCAGTTTTCGTGAAGAATGACATCCCAACAAAGCTTCGTGACCAAAAATCATCAAATTCAGGGCCATTGTTTGATTTCAGACAAGATTTTGGATTTCAAATCGAAATTCATGCTGTTTTAGAATTTTTTAAAATCGGGGCTATTTTGATCGATTCATTTTTTTAGGTTTTGCAAAAAGCTAGTATGATTTAATTATTAGTAACAAGAAGACCGAGGCGCTCGGCTATGAGAACTAATTGAGCGAGAGATTCGACTTCCATTTTGTGCATCACTCGCCCGCGATGGACTTTGACGGTTTGCTCTGTGATTCCGAGGGCGTAAGCGATTTGTTTGTTGGGTTCTCCAGTTGCGACGTGAAGAAAAACTTCGTGTTCTCTTAGTGTGAGAAGCTTAAGGCGGTTTCTGAGTGATGTAATTTCATTTTGAGATGATTGTTTTTCATTTGTCTTTTTGATTCCAAGTTTTATGGCGCCAATAAGTTCAGAGTCTTTTACGGGTTTTGTTAAGAAATCGACAGCTCCGGCCTTGATTGCACGTACGCTCATGGGGATGTCTCCGTTTGCTGTGAGGAAGATGATTGAGAGGTTTGACTTGGCGTCGAGCAAATGTTGTTGAAGCTCCTGTCCGGTCATCATGGGCATCGAGACATCGAGTATTAGGCAGCCGGATGTATTGAGCTCATGCGCAGAGAGAAAGTCGGCAGCGCTTCCGAAGGTGGTTACCTCAAATCCTTCAGCTCGTAGTAGGCGCGATAGTGCTCGGAGGAGTGCAGGCTCGTCATCAACGAGATAAACTTTTTGTTTAGTGGTCATGAGTTAGAAGCGTCTAATGGAAGGGTGAAGTGGAATATGGCGCCACGGTCTTTGGCTGGCTCAGCCCAGAGTTGCCCGCCGTGTGCTCGGATAATTGTGCGTGATATAGCTAGCCCCAGTCCCAAGCCACTGGGCTTAGTAGAATGAAAAGCATCAAAAATGCGTTCGAAGTCTTCTGGCAATCCACATCCGTTATCCTGCACGGAGAATTGAATAAATCCCGAGTCCTTTTTGCAGGAAAGTGACAAATGCCGAGAGGGGGGGGCAGTGCCCTCCATTGCATCGCAGGCATTTTTAATAAGATTAAGCAGAACTTGTTCTACTGGAATGCGATCAGCGTATAGTTGTGGAAGGTTTGATGTTATTTTTTTGCTAATGAAGACTCCGGAGGCATCCACATCCGCTTGCGCGAGACTAATGGCATTATCAAACAAATCCATTGGATCCACCAGCTCGAGAGTGGGCTCGCCGCGGCTCAAAATCGTGCGCAATTTTTTGATAACATCAGCAGCTCGGATGTCGGCGCTGACGATGTCATCAAGAATTTCTTGAAGTTCTTTTATGTCCGGTTTCTCGTGTGTCAGTAGGCGCTGTGCGGCTTGGGCGTTGCTGAGAATGATCGTAAGCGGTTGGTTAAGCTCATGGGCGATGGAGCTGGATAGCTCGCTCATTGATGCCATTTGGGCGAGTTGAGCCATTTCCTCATTGTGATGGGCCGATTCAATGGCCAACGCTCGCTGGGAGCTCAAATCAACCCCGATGCCGACCAAGTGGGGTTTTCCTCGAACTTCTACACGCACCATCGTGAAAAGATGGCGAATGGCCTGTCCGTCCTTGCGGATCAGATCGACCACGACCTCGTCGCTGCCCTTCGAAAACGCACGATCCCAGCTTCGATTCAGTTTGGGGAGATCCTCGGGAAGGAAAAGATCCTTGGCTTTCATGAGTTTCGTTTCCTCATTCGAGTAGCCGGTGATTTTTTCGTGTTGGGAATTCCATCGCACGATTTGTCCTTCCCTCGCGTGGAGATAGAGCATGCCCGGGGCGCTCTCAAAAATGGCATCGGTCAGTTGACGTTCGCGGTGGAGTTCGTATTCCCGGTTTTGGAGGTTGTTTGCTAATATAGCGGCGCGAACCATGTCATTGCTGAGTTCCAGTCCCATGGTGGCGATGATTCCCATGAAGAAAATGCTAGTGGTGATCGGAGTATCCATGCTTTCCCACAGAACGAGGAAGGTTTGCACGGATAAAGCCATCACAAAAACCAGCATACTTGTGCCAACGATGAGGGATCGATGGATGCCTAGTCTGTGACCTCTCACCGTCGCATCCACCAAATACACAGCCAGCAAAATAAGGCTAAATTGTCCAACGAACATGAGTGGATTGGGGGTGCCTTCCACGATGGTTACCGATTTTCCGAGAAACATGATCTTCCTCAATTCGCTAATCGAGGAGTAGTAGATGTTCGGAGTTAAGGTGAAATTCAAAAGGAGGCCGAGGGTTCTCACTCCGCAAACGGAGAGAGCCAACCACATGCGCCCTGTGCCGAGATAATAGTGAACAAATCCGACCATGGAGAGCGTGATCATCCAGCGTAGAATATTGAAGCACTGAAGAGCGTGGTTGTACTCGTGTGGGGATTGGACACTCATCATCCAAAGCTCACAAGCCGCCATCCCAGCCGTAGCCGTTGCCATCAGGCAGAACATCAGGCTCGCGAGTGCGCTGCGTTGCCTATACCAGACAAACCCATGGATGGCGGCCAACGTGAGGGAGGCGGATGCCACCATGGACCAAATGATCGTGACCCAGTTCACAGCGTGGAGTCGTGTAGGCTTACGTTATAATCGCCGGGGTGAGGCCACATGGTTTCTCATTTATAGCTTCCAGACCGAGAATCGATCAAGCCAGAACAGGCTTAGGTTTTGTTCTTATATTTGGCGACTTGCATGGAGTCTGGAGTCGTACCCATAGTGGCTCAGATGAGTTCGCTCAATGGCATGATTCTCGGCCTTGGTCTATTTTTTCTGGGGCTTCAGCTCACAGGTCAAAACATGCGCGCGCTCAGTGGCGGGAGTTTTCGCAATTTAGTGAGGGGCTTGACGGATTCCCCATGGTTGGCGGCGCTGTGCGGTTTGTTTGCAGGGGCGCTTATGCAGAGCGCGACAGCGGTGACTTTTATTTTGGTAAGCATGTTGGGCAGTGGAATCATTCAATCCGCGGCCGCCCGTTTGGTGTTGGTGTGGTGCAATGTGGGACTCACGGCCTTCGCCTTCCTCGCGGCAGTGAATATTTCGCCCATAGTCGCCTATCTTGTCGGTGGGGCCGGCATCTTGATGGGGGCGGTGCGAACGAAACCTTGGAATACCTATGCGGGAGCTTTTCTCGGAGTCGGGATCATTTTATTCGGGCTTGAGCAAATCAGCTCGGGATTGGCTCCAGTGAAGGATGCTTTTTGGTTTCATGAAGTCTTAGAGATGGCCTTAGCTTCGCCGATGCTGGCTTTTGCGATCGGGTTTGCGGCTTCGGCACTTCTTCAATCGAATACGGGTGCGGCGATGGTGGTCATCACCATGGCTCAAAGTGGCGCGTTGGGAGTCGCTGAGGGTATGCCACTGATTTATGGGACAAACTTGGGCGCCATTCTTCTGCGAGCGTTTTTGGCTTCGGGTCTCCGTGGTTCCTCGATTCGTATCGTTCGTATGGAGGATTTGTTTTGTGTTTTTGGCGGAGCTCTGATGATGGGGCTTTTGTTTGCAGAAAAGGCAGGGATTCCACTTGTGGGAGCACTGGCCGATAAGATGGACGGGGGAGCGCCCATTCAACTGGCGATGGTGTTCTTACTGTCAAATTTCATTCCAGCCCTAGTCCTCACTCCCTTTTTGCCGCTCTGCGACTCTGTATTAAAAAAGTTTTGGCCGAGCGATTCTGAAGATAAGCCGGAGTCCCCGAAATACCTTACCAATCAAGCGCTGGCGGATCCAGAGACAGCGCTGGACTTGATCCCCAAAGAACTCGGCCGCCTTTTTGCGAGTGTGAGTCCTGCTCGGGCCACGATGGGTGGAGAGCATGAAGAAGGTGAGTCCCCAGCCTTTGTTAGACTGGTGGCCGCCATCGAAAGTTTTTGCGTTCGGCTCGCCGTCGAAAATCCACTGACGACTGACCAGTCGCTCCGACTCCAAAGTTACCGAGCCTGGTTGCATACGATCCGCCACATTGGTGAGGCCGTTGGGGGATTCGCCGTTTCTCGCGCAGCTCTTCCTTCCGGTGCGGAAGCGTGTGCCTCGGGACTCATTGCATGGGTGACGCAAAATATTGCCCTTGGTGCGGAGGCCACCTCGACGATGGACGTGGGGAAAATTCGCGTCTTTTTTGAGTCCAGCAAACAAAAGAATCCTGCCGTTAGAGAAATGAGGCGGAACTTTCTCGGGAATTGCGGGGCTTTTTCTCCGTCGGGAACACTCGACATGTCCTCGATGGTGGACGACTTCGATATCGCGGCTTGGCTCATCCATCGTCTCTCCAAACTCCAGCTGCAGTCGATGGAGCAGTCGGTTTAGATGGATCTCAAACACGGTTTTTGAAAAAACGTGTGGACGTTCGGCGTTCTCTCGGACACCTTTCGTGCCCTTTAATTTTCATATGCTTACGCTTTCACAGGTCACAAAATCATTTGGCGGGAGGATCCTCTTTGAGGAAGCCGCGCTGCAGGTCAACACGGGAGACCGCATCGGACTTATCGGACCCAATGGGGCGGGAAAATCCACGCTTTTTTCTCTTTTGCTCCGGAATGACGAACCGGATGAGGGTCTTGTGACGATGCAACGCGGGGTGCGTGTGGGTTTTCTTCCTCAGGAGACCGCCGCTGTCACGGATGAAACCGTCATGGAACTCGCGGCTGGCGCAGAGGCTGATGGCCGTGCAGAAGCCATGGCGAAGCGCATCCTTGCTGGGTTGGCCTTTCGTGAGACGGATTTTCATCGTCCAG
>RFZT01000169.1 GCA_009920585.1 bacterium | reverse complement strand
ACGCTGTTTTCAATTTTTCAAGGATCATATTTCTGCTGATCCACAGAGTCCCCACACCCTTTACGGGAGCGGCTCTTCTGAGGAGCAGATCAGTTATGAATCCAAGGAAAAATCAGTGTCGGTAGAGCATGATAATTGAGCAGCACAATGTATGCCAATTACGGTGACTATTGTATCAGATATTCGAGAGAAATCCTATCCCGGCTTAGGTGCATTGTTTCGTTTTTTTTGAAGCTCGACCGGGTTAGGCGGCACATCCTTGCGTGAGAGGATGATGTTGCCTTTGTCGGCGATGATCCATTCGACGTTTTCACCTTTAGAAAACTCCATGGCCTGAGCGACCGCAGAGGGGAAGTTGATGTAATATTGCTCGCTGGCTTTGCGACTGATGAGTTGAACTTTAGTTGGAAATCCCATGGCAAAAAGATCTAGTTATATAACTAGAGATAATACAAGCAAAATAACGCAAAAAAAACCAAAACTCCGCAAACCTTGGAATTTATCTAGTGAGAAGCCAAACTCCAGATCCTGACGCGTCAGTAAGTTCTGCACCGATCTTAGCTTTTTCACGCGCTCGCGACAGAATCTTTCACCGAGTAAAAAAAAGTCCATTTCCGAGCCATTTCGATTACTCTCATTCTGGTAATAGTTAAAAAATGCACAATGAACTCCATCTTATGAAGCGGAGGCAATTTATTAAACAAGCAGGTTTGGCTGCACTCGGTTTTGCGGGGTTGCGCTCCTATTCTTTATTTGCGTCGGAGCGAATGACATTGAATCCCACAATCGTTGGGTATGGCCCACTGCAGCCTGACCCCAAGAGGATCCTAGAACTGCCAGAGGGGTTTTCCTATCAAGTCATCGCGGAACAGGGGCGAATGATGACGGATGGTCTGAGGTTGCCTGCGTTGCCTGATGGGATGGCCACTTTCCCAGGAAAAGAGGGGCGGGTGATTTTAGTCATGAATCATGAGGTCAATAGCTCGGCATCGAGTTCCGAGGGAGCATTCGGTAAGTCAAATGAACTGCTGACTCCTGAAATCCGAGACCGCCTCTATGATGGAGGAATCAAAAATCCGATGCTTGGAGGGACTACGACCCACATCTACAATCCAGCCACAGGGCGAATCGAGGCGGAGTATTTGAGCTTGGGTGGAACGGAGCGAAACTGCGCTGGGGGAGCAACGCCGTGGGGCACATGGATCACTTGCGAGGAGACGGATAATATTTTAGCTGGTGGCGACTGGACGCAAGATCACGGCTACAACTTTGAAGTTCGAGCGACTGAAGAGATAAGGCTGCAAAAGCCCATTCCACTCAAAGCGATGGGGAGATTCCGCCATGAGGCTGTCGCGGTGGATCCCGATAACTCTTACGTTTACCAAACGGAAGATGTGCTGGATGGAGCAATCTACCGATTTATTCCGCGCACGCCAAAGAGGCTCATCGATGGGGGGCGGTTGCAGGCCCTGGCTATCAAAAACATCCCGAAATGTGATACGAGAAATTGGGGAAGTCGCACATTTGAGGAGGGGCGCGTCTATGAGGTGAGTTGGGTGGATCTCGATGAGGTGGAGTCCCCCAAAAACGATCTTCGCCATCAGGCGCAATCCAAGGGAGCGGCTGTATTCGCGCGGGCCGAGGGGATGTGGTATGCCAATGGCGAAATTTATTTTGCCTGCACCAATGGCGGTCACATCAAAGAAGGGCAAATCTTCCGATACCGACCTTCGAGGGAGGTTGGCACTGATGGGGGAACGTTGGAGTTATTCGTGGAAAGCAAGGATGCAAACATCCTCTCCTATGCCGATAATCTCACGATTTCCAACTACGGAGATGTGATTATCGCCGAAGACACCTACGACATACGATCCTGCCGAATAGTGGGGATCACGCCTCAAGGCCAGTGCTACCACATCGCTCGCAATGCCTATAATTCATCGGAACTAGCGGGGGTCTGCTTCTCGCCTGACTACAAAACGCTATTTGCGAACATTCAAAAAACGGGAATCACTGTTGCCATCCAAGGGCCTTGGGCCAATCGCCAAGTCGGTTGAGCTTTTGATGAGGAACTGTGGAGGTGAAATTTCGACGAACAAAGACGGTTGATTTCTGGATGGTCGGCTTGATAATAAAGGCTCGTATGAAAAACACTGCCATACTCTCTCTTTTCTCCAGCGCCATCCTACTCAGCGGGTGCACGACAGAAATGGGCCCCGACGGTCGCCCTCGCTCCGTTATGACGCCGATGGGAGCCGCTGCGGTGCAGGCCGTCTCGGCAGCAGGCATCGGTGCTGGCACTGGCGCCATGATGCGTGGAGTGAATCCGGTCGCTGCGGGCGCTATATCGGCAGGCGCAGGCAGTGTTGGCTCGCAGGCGATCAATGCCTTCATCCCGAAATCAAGCGGATCAGGAGGCGGCTATCAGCAACAGCCCGCTGGCTACCAGCAACAGTCAACCAATCAACAACTCTACATCCGAACTTCCGATGGCGGCTTTGCTCCCGCCAAGATCAGCTATATGCAGCAACCAGACGGTTCCTATATCCCTTCTTATCCGAGTGGAAGACAGCTCTTCCGTCCGCTTCCTAACGGGGGCTTCGCGCCTGCGAATTAAAAATCAACGCGACTGCCATCGCGTCCTTGCTGATGCTGTGGCGCTAGCTGATTTGCGGGGCATTTGCAATGCCCCTAGCGTGGGTTCAATCAAAACTCGGTAAACTTTCGTTTCCTGCGTCTCAATAGACTTGCATCACAACTGCACGAAGTGAAACGTGCCCCGCGTGGTAAAAATTTCATCCTTTGGAAAAATAACACCTCTTGGTCTTTCGAAGGCCAAGCTGGCAGCGAGGGAATCCGTGACGGAATACGAGCGACTCCTTCTCGATGTTTGCTGCAAGCCACACCAGGACGCCATCGATTTCATGAAGACCCGCGATGCGGGACTTAACGAAACGGAAGTCGAATTTCTACGAGCGCAGTGGGGCTCCAACCATCTGGGACACCATAAAAAGCACAGCTTTCTCGCCGAGATTCTGATGCGGTGCAAAAACCCCCTCGTCATCCAGCTTTTGGTGATAGCAGTGATCTCGATTGCGACTGGCAACCTTGCCTCCGCCATCATTGTGAGCGCGATGGTCGTGATTTCCGTAGGCCTCTCGTACTATCAGGAAAGCCGCTCAAACAAGGCGGTGGAAAAACTCAATGAAATGGTGCAGAGCAGTTGCCATGTCCTGCGCGAGAATCAAGAGGTGGAAATTTCCATCTCGGAAATCGTCCCCGGCGACATCGTTGTTCTTCAGGCGGGTTCGATCATTCCCGCCGACTTGCGCCTGCTGACAGCGAAGGATTTTTTTGTGAGTCAGTCCTCGCTCACTGGCGAGGCGATGCCTGTCGAGAAGATGGCTGAGGCGCCCGCCGCGCCTTCGCGGGCGGTCATCGAAATGCCTAATGCCGTTTTCCAAGGCAGCAACGTCGTCAGCGGCAGCGCCAAGGCACTCGTGGTCAATACCGGCACACGCACCCACTTTGGCTCGATATCGGAAAAGCTCGGCGGGGCTCCTGTCACCACCAACTTCGACCGCGGTATATCAGGTTTCACCTGGCTGATGATCCGATTCATGTTGTTCATGGTCGGAGCCGTCTTTCTGATTGTCGGCCTCACCAAACACGACTGGACGGGCGCGCTCCTCTTCTCGTTGAGCATATCGCTGGGCATGACGCCGGAGATGCTTCCGATGATCGTTGCGGTGAACCTCTCCAAGGGCGCCCTCGCCATGTCCCGCAAGAAGGTGATCGTGAAAAAACTCAACTCGATCCAGAACTTCGGCGCGATCGACATCCTCTGCACCGACAAGACAGGCACCCTCACCCAGGATAAAATCATCCTCGAAAAGCATGTGGATGTCACCGGTCGCGACAGCGGTGATGTGCTCCGGTACGCCTACATGAACAGTTATTATCAGACTGGCCTGCGCAACCTGCTCGACCGCTCGATCCTTGAGCATACCGATCTCGATGTGGACCGAGGGTGTCGCAAAGTGGATGAGATTCCCTTTGATTTTCAGCGCAAGCGCATGTCGGTCGTGGTGGATTACGAGGGCGACCACGTGCTCATCTGCAAGGGTGCCGTCGAAGACATCTACAAAGCCTGCACTCACTACCAAGTGGACGATGAGATTTTCATGATGATCGACCTCATCAAAAACGACCTCCTCGAGGAATACGAAGCCCTAAGCCGCGATGGATACAGGGTTCTCAGCATCGCCTACCGCGAATTCCCCAAGGATAAAACGGTTTTTTCCATCGCTGACGAGAGCGACCTGATCCTACTTGGCTACATCGCGTTTCTCGATCCGCCCAAGGAATCCGCCCGCAGCGCCATTTCCTCACTCGCCAGCTACGGAGTCGCGACAAAGATTCTCACGGGCGACAATGCCCTCGTCACCCGCAAAATCTGCAAGGACGTCCACCTCGATGCCGGCGAGATCATTACCGGCGACCAGATCCTCGATCTCAACGAAGAAGATCTCGGCAAGTTGGCCGAAAAAACGACGGTATTCGCCCGCCTCTCGCCCTCGCAGAAAGAAAGCATTATTGTAGCCCTCCAGAAGCGTGGACACGTGATTGGATACATGGGCGATGGGATTAATGACGCCCTCTCCATGCGCGTCGCCGATGTGGGGATTTCGGTGGATACCGCCGTTGATGTGGCCAAGGAATCCGCCGACATCATTCTGCTGGAGCGCAGCTTGATGGTTCTGGGTGACGGCATTCTCGAAGGCCGGAAGGTTTTTGCGAACATCATCAAATACATCCGGATGGGCGCCAGTTCGAACTTCGGCAACATGCTCAGCATGACAGGGAGCAGCTATTTCCTGAAATTTCTGCCCATGGCTCCGATTCAAATTTTGGTCAATAACCTCCTCTACGACTTCTCGCAGATCGGCATCACCTCCGACCATGTGGACGACGAATACCTACAGAAACCGAGAAAGTGGAATCTCGCCAACGTACGCCGGTTCATGATGTTTGTAGGCCCGATTAGCTCCATCTTTGACTACACCACGTTCGCGCTGATGTTGTTTTACTTCCAATGTGGCAACCTCGCCCTCGCTGCGCCGGCCTCATTGGCAGCGCGTTTCCACGGGGGTCCAGACGTCGCACCCGATCACACCTACGCGGCGGCGCTTTTTCACAGCGGATGGTTCATTGAATCGCTCATCACCCAGACGCTCATTGTTCACATCATCCGAACCCGCAAAATTCCGTTTTTCCAAAGTTGCGCGAGCCCCACATTGATCGCCACCACATTGGCGGTGATCGTCACGGGATCCCTTCTTCCCTATATTCCTGAGGTTGCTGGGTTCATGGGGTTTGTTCCCCTGCCGCTCTCCTACTGGTGTTTTATCGCAGCCACGGTAGCTTGCTATGCCACACTTACACATCTGACCAACGCTTGGTTCGCAAAAAAATATGGCATCGATTGATCCACTCTTTTTATGAAAGCACTTCTCACCGCTTTACAGGAAGGTCGACTCGTCGAACTTCCCGACAACAACAAAACTGATGCGCTGAAATTTCTCGGAGCCCTTCTGGAGGCCGTTCCCGAGGTTTGCTGCGACGAGGGCATCACCGAAAAGGCGATCCAACGCGAGGCCGTCG
>RFZT01000168.1 GCA_009920585.1 bacterium | reverse complement strand
GGTGCGAGAAAGCAGACCAGTCTCCACACGGCCGAGACGGCCATGCCCCCCTTTTCCGCTGCAAAGTCCAATTTCAAAGGGACAATGGTATCAGACCCAAAGGACATGAACTCATAGCACCTACTCCCCCACTTTCTTTTTTGCGGGGTCGCCCCATTCCTTGATGACATTGCGAGGCAAGTGCTTCACCCCACTACAAACCACAGCCTTTCGAGGGATAATTCATCTGACCATGAGCGTGGTTTACAGTGCTCATCAAAATCGAAATTATGAATATTCAAACTCTGAAAAGTCGCCTTCTCATGCCAATTTTGGCAGGATCATCACTCGCCATCGCATTCTGTCCTCCCCTCAAAGCCGAATCCTGCAAACCGCCCAGCGAGGATACATCGACCGCCTCGGAGATGTGCTCAATGTTCCGAGATATGATGCAACGGCATGTCGATTTGATGAATTTAATGAAATCCAAAGATACGGAACTCGCCGTTGAAGTTGAGAAACTGAAGAGTTCAAAAGCCGATCAAAAACTAGACCTCACCACCGCTACCCTTGCCCTCTTGATCAAACAGCAAGCTGCCCTGCATGCCGAAATGCAAAAGATGGTCGAAATGGAAAAGCTTCAACTCGAAAAGTGCGCGTGGACAAAGTCGCTGTGCATGATGATGAAAGATATGTCAGAAAGGGAAAAACCCCACAAATCCAACAAGGAAACTGAACAAAAACCCCAGTACCGAGAAGAGTAAGATAGCTCGGAAGCATTACCACAGGTAACGCTCCACCCTATCTCATGCAGCGAATATCGCCGTCTTCCCTAGATTCCCTCACTCGCCAGCGTCTGCTGGATTAGATTCCGATTTGCCTACAATGGCGTCAGCTTTCAGATTCAGCCACTCACGATGCAACCCCTGAAGATTCTCTTCGACGTCGTCATAGATACCAGACTCGATCATATCGGCGGTTGTTAAAACCGTCTTCAGCCAATGTGTGTAAGTTTGAGGAACTCCAGACTCCTTAAAATCCTTGAAGTAGGATTTTATCAATTCAGCCGCCTGGTGCCATTTGTAAGCTTCAGAACTGAAGACCGTTTCTTTTTTCTGTTCCTTGAGCGCTTTGAGCGTCTTGAGAGGATCAACGATCTTCACAATTTTTTCGATCTCTGCAAAAGTAAATGCTTTCTTTTCGCTAGGTGCCGCAGGTTCAGAAATTGTAGCGGGATTTTGCGCAATGGCAGGAACATGTTTCTCGAACTGCTGACGGAGTTTAAATTGCTCCTTGGCGGCAAGGTCCGCCTTCGCGAGAGCTTTAATAAAATCCGTCTTATCCTTCGGAATCCGCTCGGTGGAGGCACCCATATCCACAAGCAGGTCGCCCTTATCCAATCCCGTCACCTTGAGGACTCGACCGGCTGGCAGCTTAAGACTTCCAGAGACTTTCGACCCTACTCTAAGCGGGATGGTCATTTGCTCCAAAAGCGTAACCTCAGGAGGATACTCCAAAGGCGTGTACCCAGCCACAGGATCTGAATTCACAGGGGCATCCAACGGAGCGGCATTCGCCTGTTGCGGAGAGGGCGCCGGCACCGCTTCGACAGTCTTTGCAGCAACTGCAGAAGAAACAGCGGCGACCTGCTGATCTGGCTTTTGATTTTCCAAGGCTTTCTCTTGGGCCTTCAATGTCTCCAATTCACCCTTCGTTTTTTGAGCTTCTTCGGCTTTCGTTTTGAGATCTGCGTTGATTTTTGCATACTCCGCCTCGAGTTCGACCGTACGCTGACGAGAAAAATCGAGGGATTCCTGCAATTGAGCCAAGCCGCGACTAGGCTGCTTCAGCATAATGATCTCCTCCTGCTTTTTTCCGACCAGAAAAAGGGTCGCGACAATCGAAACAATCGAAACCGCTAAGGCTCCCAGCAAAATATACGGTTTCTTTTTTGGAATAGGCGCGGTGGCGTGCTTGACTGTCACCTCACGAATACGGCGCCCCAAAGTCGCTGCCAAGCCGATGAGCAGCACGCTTCCCGCCGAAGTATTATTATTGATGAACTTCTCTAACTCTTGGCGTGAAATTTCCCAATACTGCGTCTCCTCCACTGTGATCACTGAACACATCGCACTGGAGGGATCAAGAATATCGACTTCCCCTATCCAGTCCCCGTCACGAATCGAACCGAGAAGCACTTCTTTGCCTTGGTCCATTCGCCTTGCCTCAAGGTGACCGCTGATTGTGTAAAAGAGTTTTCCGTGAGGCTTGCCTTCCTCGATAAGCACGGTTTCCGGTTTGGCATTATGGAATGTTCCGTAAGAACTCAGGTCATCCCGATCCTCTTGTTTGAGATTCGCGATAAGCCCAGTGGCTGGTAGACAACATTGACTGGATGGCATGGCGGCGGAATGAAACCTTTTTAAAAGCAAAAGGTCAAGGTGCGGTCTCTTTTGAAACCAGAAACGGAATTTTTCGACAGAATTTACAGAATCATATTTCCGCAAAAAAACAAAAGATTGGGAGAACCCAATGCGCTCTTGTAAATGGGTTGGTCCGAGGTCAACTAACGTAATTGGCCAATTAGCCCAAAAAGAAAACCCACCAGAAAAATCTCAATTATGAAATTGAGGGAGCTTGCAATTCAACCTCGTCTGCACTCCTAAGAGAAGTGGAGCGGGTAGAGGGAATCGAACCCTCATGGCCGATTGCAATCTATTCACTGAATGGTCGTCTGGTCAACCGGAAAAATGGCACGTTGCCCAGCAAATCAGGGTTGCTCGTAAACTATTTCAGACTCGGGCTGGCTAAATGTGCCAGGCAATCTTTCGCAGGACCTCGATTCATAATTCCAACGTCCACCCGACTCGGTGCAGGAGTTGATAGCCAAAAAATCACGATTGAATCCGCAGGCGGCGTAAATGGAAAAAAAATAGCCGATGGTTAGGCAAATAGCAGTCGCTGCTATCAGAAATAGTGCTTTGGGGGGCATTGGCTTTTCATGAACAAAACCCAAAGCAACTGGATATGCAACTTTTATTACTCCCCAAAATAGCGACCTTTTTAATTCGTCATAATCTCGCGGAAAAACAAATCGCGGGATCCCAGAAACCTCGAATACACGAGATGAGGATGGAACTATCTCTTCACCACGGACTCGAGCAATACCTCGTAATCATCAACACGGTCGGAAAGGCAGAAGTCGGAGGCCTTCATGAGAGAAGCCTCCCGCATGGCGAAACGCTGATCACGATTGGCTAGGAGATGCCGCAGAGCGAGAGCGAAGGACTCGGAGGTCAAGTCACAGAAGAAGCCATTTTTTTTGTCTTCTATCACATCGGCTAGTCCACCGATGCGGCTGCCAACGATGGCCAGTCCGTGCCGCAGCGCTTCAATACCCGCCATGGGGAGCCCTTCGGTGGTGGAGGTCATAAGTAAAATATCTGCTCCGGCGAGACGGTTGGAAACGGATTCCGCATCCAACCAACCCAGAAAATGAATGCGATCGGAAAGCCCGTGGCGGACGGCGGATTCACGCATAGCTTCGCCGAGCGGCCCCTCTCCGATGACCTCGAGGATCCAAGGTAAGTCGCGAATCAAGGAAAGAGCTTCTACCGCAAGGAGGGGATTTTTTTGGATGCTCAAACGACCCAGCATCACAAGTCGGGGAATGTCACCCTGCGATAGCGTGGGGGGGACAGTAAGCATCGGGACGCCATTAAGAATCACTTGGGACTTGATGCCGCAATTCCGGGCTGCAAGCTCGGCGACAAATCCACTCACGGAGGTAACTGCGGTAGCGTGCTTCCAGATGGGCTTGATCAAGGGCCCGAGAATGCGAAAGAGGCGATCGGTCTGCTCCGGGACGCCTCCAGGAACATCGCCAAGGTGGGCTGTGAGGATGTAGGGGATCCGAGTGAGAAAATGCAGGGCCAACGCGAGCGCTCCGGTGGGAACAACAAAGTGGGCGTGGATGATATCCGGCTTCCATCTCCGGCAAAGAGACCATGCAGGAAAAAAGGAGGTGATCAGATAAAGCGCCATTTCGAGCACGCTGCAGGTGTCCTCCTTTTTACGGTAGGATTCCGGTCGAAGAACGTGGACTCCACGAATCTCGGATTCGCGAGGCAAGTGCCGCAACCCAGCTGAAATCACACGAACATCATGCCCCTTGCGAGTCAGTCCCTCGGCTACGGAGGAAGCCACGCGGCCACCACCACCTCCGACGGGAGGATATTCGTAGCAGAGAACGAGAATTTTCATAGCAAGTGACGATCGTAGATGGATTCCACGGCGGCCGTGAGGCGTTCCACCGAGAATCGGCATTCGATTTTTGCACGGGCTTTTATGGCAATACCCATCGCCAACTCTCGATTGGAAATCAGTGCGGAAACGTGATCCACAAACAGATTCGCATTATCTGGAGGGGCCAACAATCCATCATCAGGGTCGTCGATGACCTCGGCAATGCCATCGAGCCGCGAGGCCACAACAGCCAAGCCCATGGCCATGGACTCAAGGAGAGTCATAGGCAGACCTTCAAATCGGGAGGGCATCAGCAGCACGTCGGCCGCGAGGTAAACCAAACGCGAGTCCGCGACATAGCCGGAAAAAAGGACACGATCAGCAATCCCGAGCGCAGACGCTTTGGCTCGGAGCATTTTTTCCTCCGGTCCATCACCCGCGAGAAGAAAATGGAGATCAGGAAATCGCTGGGCTAATCGAGCAGCAACCTCAAGGAAGAGGGCGAAGTTTTTTTGCGAATTCAGACGCCCCACACCTGCAAGCACGGGCACGTGCGGCTTCAATCCGAGCTTTTGACGGGCTTCGGCCTTCGTTGTTGAGCCCGGAGTGAATCTCCGGAGATCAATCGCGTTCGGGATCAGGGTTATTCTTTCGGGCTCGATGGATTCATACTCCACCAGAAAATCGCGACAGGATGCGGAAACAGGAATGATGTGGCTCGCGAAGCGGTTGGTGAAGCGGTCGATGGCAAGCAGGAGTTTATTTTCGGTCCGATACGAGTCGTTCGTATGGTCGTGGTTGATAATTACAGAAACCCCACAAAGAGCCGCCAGAGGCTTTGCAATGATGTTCGAGGGGATCAGGTGACAATGAACGATGTCGTAGCGCCCACAAAGAATCCGCCATGGAATTGAGGCGAAGTAAAGCGGCAGGTATTTATGTGGCGAGAGTGAAAAAACACGAATACCGGCTTCTTTGAGTCGATCCCAATAAACACCATGGCCGTGTAGGGTTGCAACTTCGTGATGAAAACGCTCGCTTCCACAGGTCGCGAGATTAAGCACGACCTCCTGCGCTCCGCCAAGATGGAGACTGTCGATAATATGCAAAACACGTCGCTGCATCACCGGATAAGAGTAGAAGAAGTTTGTCCACTGGCACGCGCGGATAATCGCTTTTGAACGGCTTGCCAGACCAACTCACACCATAAAAAGAGTCGCTCGTCGGAACGTCCGGATCGATGCGCGGCGAGTTTTTCTGCAATCATGGGTGAGTCAGAAACTGGCCCCAACCGTCCGTCCCGCAACCAAGCACCAACGGGCATCCCGAAGCCTTTTTTGCGGCGGTGAATGATGTCGCTCGGGAGAAGTTTTTCAACCGCGCGCTTGAGGAGGTATTTTGTCGTTCCGCCGCGCAGCTTGTATTCATTGGGCAGGCGGCGGGCAAAGTCGGCGACTTCGATGTCCAGAAAG
>RFZT01000167.1 GCA_009920585.1 bacterium | reverse complement strand
GAGTTGGAGGCGGCTTTGGGAGCTTATGTGGGATGCAAACACGCCATCACTGTGGCGAGCGGCACCGACAGCCTGGAGATCGCTCTTCGGGCGCTGGAGATCGGTCCGGGCGATGAGGTGATCACCGTGCCGTTCACCTGGATCAGCACCGCCGAAGCTATTGCTCTCGTCGGGGCCAAGCCGGTCTTTGTGGATATTGATCCGCTGGATTTCAATATCGCCGTGGACCAAATCGAGGCAGCTATCACGCCTTCCACCAAGGCGCTCATGCCGGTGAGTCTTTTCGGCCAGATGCCCGATTATGACGCCATCAATGCCATTGCGGAAAAATACAACCTGCCTGTGATCGAGGATGCCGCGCAGAGTTTTGGCGCGACGCAGCATGGACGCAGAAGTTGCGGTGTGACGACGATTGCCAGCACGAGTTTTTATCCCGCCAAGCCGCTTGGGTGCTACGGCGATGGGGGTGCGCTTTTCACGAGCGATGACAACCTTGCCATTCGCATGAAGGCGATTCGCACGCATGGCGGCATCAATCGTCACTTCCATGATCTCGTCGGTATGAATGGGCGCTTCGACACAATGCAGGCCGCCGTGATTCTCGGAAAATGGCTTGGCTATGACGAGGAAGTCCTCGCTCGCCATCGCATCGGGGCCCGCTACACCGAATTATTGAGGGATGTTTGTGAGACCCCGCAAATCCGGGATGGAAACACACACGTTTACGCTCAATACACCCTGCGCGTGCCGAATCGGGATGCTTTTGCAGAAAAGCTCAAGGCGGAGGGAATCCCCTCGGCGGTCTATTATCCGAAATGCCTCCACGAGCAACCCGTCTTTGCTCCGCTCGGATACCAATACGGCGACTTCCCGGTATCCGAGTCCGCGGCGCTCGAAGTGATCAGTCTGCCGCTCAATCCGTTTTTAAGCGAATCTGACCAAGATCGGGTCGTTGCGGCTGTTCGTGCGGCCCTCGCCTGACCCCAAAAAGCCATCCCGGTCCGCCCTGCGTTTTTTTTGTTAATTTATGCGGGCCAATTGTTGACCTGCCGACACGCTCAAGTGTAGTTTCAGCGAAATCATGAACCTCAACAATATCACCTCGCTCGTCTCCGAACCCTCCACTTCTAAAAACATTCTCACCAGTGATGTGGAATTGACTGGTACTCTCAAGTTCGAGACCGAACTCATTTTCGACGGCAAGCTTGAAGGCGAGATCATCTCTGAAGGTACGCTCATCCTTGGAAAAAACGCGGTTGTGAAAGGTGAGGTTCGCACGAAGTCCGTTACGATCCACGGCACAGTGAACGGCAACGTGACTGTCCAAGAGCGTTGCGAACTCAAATCCAATGCCGAACTTCTTGGCGACCTGAAGGCCATGCGTATCATCATCGAAGAGGGCGCGACCTTCATCGGGCATTCTGAAGTGACTCCGACAAAAACGGCTTCCTTCACCCGTTCGTCTGCCTCATCCCAAGTCAACGAAAACGCGGCTTAAGGCCTCATGCCCACCCCTCCGCCGAAGTCACCATTCCGGTGTCCGGCCTGCGGTTTTGTGCAGCTTGAGCCTCCCCACCTCGTTTCAACAAACTGCCGTTCCTGCGGCGCCCACTACAAAGCCTCCGATTCCACGGAAGGCTTAGATGCGTCGAGCGGAAGTCAGTCCCTGGCGGGAAGGAAGCACGAAACTGGCAAGCCTGTGCACTGTCTAAAATGCGGTCGCACCCACCAGGTATCGCCCAAAGCGCAGAGCACGATCTGCCCGGGTTGCTATGCTCCTATCGAATTGATCGATGTGAATATCACCGCCCATGCTTCGCGTTCGATTGACACGCGCGGGCACTTGAGGATCACTGCCAAAGGCTCTGTCAGCAATCCTTGGATCATATGTGGATCTGCGCGCATTGAGGGCCCGTTCCATGGGCATCTGCGCTGCGAGGGGGAAGCTCGGCTTTCGATGCAAAAAACCTGTACCGGTCGCATCACAGCAGGATCTTTTGTCATCGATCGGAAGGCGGTCATCGATTGTTCCCAGCTTGTGGATGCTGACAGCGTTTCCATCGAGGGCATTTTTCGCGGCCGCATTCAGTGCCGAGGCGTCGTCAAGGTTATCAAAGGGGGGCGACTGGAGGGGCCAGTGCAAGCTCCTTCCCTGGTCGTGGAAAAAGGCGGGATCTATGTCGGAGATTGTCGCATATCGCCTCCGTCCGCTGGTGCAGCTACCACAGAAGCGCCCGCAGTGGAAAATGCAGCGCCTTTGGAAGAAGACCTAGTCGATTAAAAGTCGGATCGACCCGCGCGGAGTAAAGACTACGCGACGGGTTCGGCGACGAGATCGTAGGTCTGTGCGCCTAGGACTTTCACGTTCACGAATTCGCCCACTGTGGCGGGTTGCGTGAGAATGACCCGGCAATCCACGTCGGGTGCGTCATGTTCGGTGCGGCCGATATTCGGTTGCTCCACAAGAACGCGTAGGGTTTGTCCTGTACGAGACTCAGCCATTTCACGGGCGATTTTTTGTTGCAGCTTCATGGCCTCGCGGTAACGCCGATTTTTGGTGCGTGTGGGCACTTGGTTTTCCATCTTCGCAGCGCGGGAACCTTCCTCTTGGGAGTAGTTGAATACGCCGAGGCGCTCGAAGCGGACAGTTTCAATGAACTCCAAGAGTGACTGGAAGTGTTCCTCTGTCTCGCCGGGAAAACCAACGATGAAAGTTGTGCGAAGCCCGATGCCTGGAATGCCGGCGCGGATGCGGCCGATCAGGTTTTCGATGTGCTCGCGGGAAGTCTCTCGGCGCATGAGCGTGAGCATTTCCGCATGGATGTGCTGGAGGGGCATATCCACGTAGCGGGCCGTGTGAGGATTGCGAGCAATCGCGGTGATCAGGTCGTCGCTCCAGTGAGCGGGGTGGGTGTAGAGAAGTCGCACCCAGAACTCGCCGCCAATCTCCCCGATCTCATCGAGAAGATGAACGAGTGAAGTGCCACGGGCGGGATCAACCGGCTGACGGGGCCCAGCCTTTTGTTCCCAAAGATCCATGCCGTAGTAGGTCGTATCTTGGCTGATAAGGTTGATCTCCTTCACGCCCTCAGCAACGAGCCCGCGAATCTCGCGAACAACCGAGTCCAACGAGCGGCTGCGATGGCGACCGCGCATCTGAGGGATCACGCAAAAACTACACGGGTGGTTGCAGCCTTCTGCGATTTTGACATAGACCGAGTGGTTCGGTGTGAGGCGAAATCGAGGGGTAGAAAAATCCGGTATGTAGCGGGACTTTGGCGTCACCAGATTAAGCGTGCTGGTTTTGTCCTCACTCAGGACTCGGCGGAAAATGGTGCCGGCTTCGGCGACTTGGTCGAGCCCGATGAAGGCATCCACCTCGGGGAGTTCGCTGGCGAGGTCGGTGGAGAAGCGCTGGGAAAGGCAACCGCTCACCACGATCTTCGCATCCGGACGATTGCCTTCATTGCGCTGGCGATTGGCTTCAAGAATCGCATCGATCGACTCCTGCTTCGCGGAATCAATAAACCCACAAGTGTTGACGATGAGGAGGTCTGCCTCGGTGGGATCGGCCGTGACTTCAAATCCCTCGGCCTTCGCTGATCCGAGCATGATCTCAGCATCAACCAGGTTCTTGGCGCACCCCAAGCTGATCATTCCTACTTTTTTTGGGGTACCTTTTGTGGCGGGTGAATTCATTACGGACGTTTCGGAGGGATAGCGGGACGCGGTGCGGGCTTGAAGGGAGGAATAGTGAAAGGCGTGGGTGACGCCGCGGATGAAGGGGTCGGAGCGGGAGGCAATGTGGACTCGGTGACAACGACCACTTGCTCGGGCGGAGCGTGTGGGGTCAGGCGAAATGGTGTCGCTGCCGGCGTTGGAGCAGGAGCAGGCGTGGCTACCACAATAGGGCGAGGGGTTGTTGCGGGAGTTGGTTTGGCTGTCGCGGTTGGTCGAGTGGGAGGCTTAACCCGCTCAAATTTTTTCCACGTTCTCCACGAATAGATGCCAATGACAATGAGCAGCAGCACTGCAACAGCGGCGCCTCCAGCAAACATCAGGCGGCGAGCGGACTTGAATTGCTCGCCTTTTAGGAAGCCGTTGTTCGCAATGAGAACTTCGAGGTATTTATTCTCATCGTGTCCGAGCCCTTTCGAGCCGGGGAGATAATCGCGAATATCCTCGTGTGGGACGCGAAGGTAGGTCGCGTAATCGAGAAGAAAAAGACGGGCATAGGTCGGGTGGGCGAATCCGGAAAAATCATCTGTTTCGAGCGCTCGGAGGCGATCTAGTGAGAGACGGTTGTCCTTCGCGGCTTTCTCAATGGGGATACCGAGCTTGGTGCGCTTCGCGGAAAGCCGTGCGCCTATAAAAAATTCCCCCTCATGATGAATGTCTTGTTTTTTCAAAATGCTCCCTCCTCGTTGAGATCGACCAGAATTTCCCGGTCTTTCGCTCCGTCTTTAGGGCCGACCACTCCGCGGCTTTCCAATATATCCATCACACGGGCGGCCCGTGTATAGCCTAATTTCAACCGACGTTGGAGCATGGACGTCGAAGCGCGGTTTTCTTGAGCGATAATTTCGAGGCATTTGGTGACCAATTCCTCATCCTGATCGCTCACTTCCTCGTCGGCAATGGCGGAACTGGTGAGCTTCTCATGGATTCCGGAATCGAACCTCGGCTGCGCCTGATTGGAAACAAATTCCACAATGCGGTGGATTTCTTCTTCGGTAACGAGGACGCCCTGAGCCCGGGTGTATTTCGACGTGCCGGGCGGGAGGTAGAGCATATCACCTTGGCCGAGCAGCTTCTCGGCGCCGTTTTCATCAAGGATGACTCGGCTGTCGATTTTGGAGGCGACTTGGAATGCGATACGGCTGGGAATATTCGCCTTGATGATGCCGGTGACCACGTCTGCACGAGGGGTCTGTGTGGCCACGATCATGTGAATGCCGGCAGCTCGGGCCATCTGGGTGATGCGGGCGATCGCGCTTTCGACATCCGCAGGCGCGGTCTGCATGAGGTCTGCCAACTCATCGATGATGACCACGATAAACGACATTCTGTCGGGTATAATAAGTTCGTCCGCGTCGCGCGGCACACGAATTGGTGGGGCCACCGGTTCCTCATCCTCGTCGGAATCTTCTGGGAATGTCTCTTCGGAGATAATGGGATCTTCTTCCATGGGGAACGGCACATCGGAGGCTTCATCGAGAGGGGTCAGAGAGGGTTCCTCATCTTGTTCTGATGGAACAACGCCCACATTCTCATCGGAAGCGGAGATCAAAGCGTTGGCTGCGGACTGTTCGGCATCGAGTTCTTTTTGAGATTTCGGGAGCGGGCGTTCGTTGAAAGCGCCGATGTTTTTCACTTTGCACTTGGCGAAAATACGATACCGGCGCTCCATTTCGTCCACCACCCAACGCAAAGCTAGCAGCACTTTCTTTGGGTCCGTGACGACAGGGGTGATGAGGTGGGGGAGGGAGTTGTAGATCTGCATCTCCACCACTTTCGGATCGATCATGATGAACTGCAGTTGATCGGGAGAATACCGGAATAGAAGACTGGCGATGATCGAGTTGATGCAAACACTCTTTCCGCTGCCCGTTGTTCCAGCGACAAGAAGATGGGGCATTTTGGAGAGATCTCCGATGATCGTGTTGCCGTAAACATCCATTCCAAGGGCCAAGGGAAGCT
>RFZT01000166.1 GCA_009920585.1 bacterium | reverse complement strand
TTGCCACCCGCCCGGTCTGAAACAGAGAGCAGAACTTGGGCGTCTGCCGTTTTTAACTTGAGGGATTGTTTGATCTCCGCCTCTACCTCACTAGGCATGCGACCAGCAGCATGTACCCTGCCGATATAAGGTACAGTAATCTTGCCAGACTGATCCAATCTCTGCGACGGCAGCACAGTGATGGGGGAGGCCATCCCCGTTCCACTAGAAAGAGAGGGGACAAATAAACGCGCATCTGTTTCGACAATCGCTATATTGATGAGATCGCCCGGCTGTATCGTTTGCTTTGCTGGTTCACCTAGCTTTTCTAGCCCCCTTTCCCTAAACGAAGCGTCTATCCCTCGCTCATTCACCGCAAGACACGTCGGGTGCGGAGAGTGTTGCTTGACGACACCCAAAACTCCCTCATCAATCCGAAAAACCTTGTAGGAAAGCCCATCCTTCTTGTAGCCAGAATCAGCCTTGATTTTATAACCAGAAGGTCCACTGCTTGGCAAAAAAGTGCAGCTCGATAATCCAATCAAGCCCAAACTACCAAAAGTGAGGGAGAGCAGAGATAGATTTTTAATCATATAGTGCATAATAAGTTTTAAATGTTTTCTAAATGAGTATTAGGGATAAAAGATATTAAAAGCAAGCTGCCGCCTTTGGTCATCGGAGAGTAAATCCTCCGGTCCAGAAAAGCTTAGGAATGTGAGCCTGAATTAATACAGGAATAAGCCACCAAAATCGGGCGGCTGAAAGTAGGGAAAGAATTTTACCTTGGGCGCAAATCGAAGAAGTTCACAACTAATACATTCACAGGTTGAGAAAAGAGAGGTTAGTGACATGTTTTTGCATTATTTCTGTAACTATTTTCATAAAAATCCAAGAGCTTAGCTCCGAAGATCCTTATTCAATAACATAATTTATGGTAAGTAATCTACCCCATATAGACAAGAAAATAAATCATCTGTATAAGCCCTTCGCTTCATGCTTCCTGTTCAAAATATCCGATCTTTTTTAATATAGGATCTAATTCCAAGGACCGCTTGCAAGACGAAAACCGATGCAGTTGAGTCGATTGCTCGGGTAGCCCAGATTATCTCGAAAGGTAACTGTGCAATAATTCGGAACATTGATAAAGCTTCCGCCGCGAAACCGGCGGTGAGCATTTTCCTCATCGCACAAATCCCAGCACCACTCGTAAACATTGCCGCTCATGTCGTAGATTCCGAGTTCATTCGCGGACTTCAACCCCACCGTTTTAGGACCTTCAGGGGAATTATTAAAATGCCATGCGACTGCGTTAACATCATCACTTCCGCTGTAGACGAATCCTTGGGTTTGCGCACCGCCAGTGGCCGCCCACTCCCATTCCGCCTCCGTCGGCAATCGATAGCCATTTGCACTGGCATTCCATGTCGGCACAGTCTCTCCTGCTCTATAGGTTGTCTCTCCCGCCACTTGGTAAACGGGAGTCAATCCCTCCTTCTCGCTTCTGGCGTTGCACCACTTCAACACATCATACCAACTCACATTCACCACAGGGTCATTCTCCCCGCCCCCGTCTCCGATTCCATTCAAGTCGGCATATCCATTCAAGACAGCCCATGACTGCACCTCCCGCCACTCGTTCCAAGTTACCTCATACTTACCCAATTGAAACGCAACAACACTCTGGGGGGAAATCTTGGAATCTTCCGGCCAAGTTCCTCCTTCCACGGAAATCATCGAATGTGGAGATGTCAATGGTGGGCTCACTAGCGGTGTCGCACCGAGTTCCAGTGGCATTAAATTCGTTGCAACGAGACCATCCACCACTCGACTTTTGGCCTCACTTAAACTGGGCCCCAGAGTGTAGCGCATGGGGCTGGTCCACTCGATTGAAGGCCTAGTCAACTTGGTTTCAGGAACAAGCACTTTGACCTGATTCGTAAGAATCACATTTCCCTTGAGTGTTGCAACGACAGGAAAGTCCACAACCGCACAAACGGCAGAATAGAGTTGGTCGCGATATTCCACCGAGTCGACACTTGGACAAGCCTGCGCTCCTTGCACCTTCTCTGCAGGGTTTGCGACTGTCGCATTCAGAGAATTGCGCCCCATTACCAGCGCATTGACCGCCTCCTGCATCTTCTCGGCAGAGATCTTTCCAGGAAGTGTGAACGGAAACGCATACCCCATCTGTATTGCTCCAAGCTGCAAAGCAATCTGATCCTTGGGATGCTGTATAGGCGCTTTGGTTTCCGCATACAGCCTCCCAACTCCCCAAAGAAGGATAAACGCAAGGAGAGATTTGTAGGCTGATTTAACTAAAACGGACCGCATGAACTCGGTACGATCTAAAGTATCTCGGAGTAAATCAAGGCTTATTGGCAGACTTTTAATGTCGTCCCATTAGCAACTTCATTTGGAAGCGGCTTTTCAGCGCTCAACTTCGTTGCCGAGAGATATCCCCCCGATCCAGCGACGCCCCTCTTTTGGATCAGGTCAACATCTCCTCATCTTATTTTTAAGCGGCGATGGGCGTTCCCACGCTGTGGAAGGTGGCATCGGCGGGAAGGACGACTCGATTGCAGTAGTCGCCAAAGCCTTCGCCTGACTGGCGCTCGAGCGAGTAGCTTTTAATGATGGGACGGAGCATTTCAATCGCATTTTCAATCGTCGTGCTCGGCGAGAAAAGGCGGTTCAGTCTGGTACCATTATAACCGGCTCCGAGGTAGAGACGAGCGCAACCATTCGGGCATCCGGTGATACGGAGGCTGATGGCATCGTGATGCAAACCGTACTCATCAAAGACGACCTCAAACTTTTCAAGGATGTCAGGGAGAGCGCGCTCGCTCTCCGCAAGCGCGAGTCCGCAAGTCGGAAGGGCTACGCAAGAAAGGGCGTTCAAACGGAGACCGGAGCGGTCGTTTTCCTTGTCGAGTCCGTGCTTGGCAAGAATCGCCTCGATTTGAGGTTTCATCGCAGGCGTGACTCCCGCGATGCTGAGATTTTGGGAAGGAGTGAGGCGGAAGTCGCCTGTGTGAATCGCGGCGATTTCACGCAGAGCGGTCTTCATCATCCAACCGTCCTTATCCACGATGCGGCCACTCAAAATGTGGAGTCCGTAGAACCAGTTGCCATCGGCACATTCATGCCAACCGACCGGATCTTGTATGGTTGAAAAATGGTAGGCGCGGGGAGCCTGAAAAATAATACCCGAGCGTTTCTGAACCTCGGCTTTGAACCACTCCACACCGCGATCCTCGATGGTGTATTTCAAACGGGCGTGCTTGCGGTTCGTGCGGTCACCAAAGTCCCGCTGCGTTGTCAGGATGGCATCGCCGATTTTGTTGACTTGATCGGGAGCAATGAAGCCCAGCACATCAGCCAAACGCGGGAAGGTTTCGCTATTTCCATGGCTCATTCCCAACCCACCGCCGGCGGTGACATTGTAGCCAACGAGTTGATCGTTCTCGATGATCGCGATGAATCCGAGGTCCTGTGAAAAAATATCCACGTCGTTGGAGGGAGGCAGAACGAAGCCTGTTTTAAATTTACGCGGGAGGTAGGTATCGCCATACATTGGCTCCTGCTCTGGCTCTCCACCCGCAACCAATTCCTCATCGAGGTAGATCTCATGGTAGGCGCGGGTTTTGGGAAGAGCATACTCGCTCCAGGCTTTCGCATGCTCGTAGACCTCTTGAGCAGCAGTGCTACGCTCGTGGTTTGGTGGCGCCATCACATTGCGATTCACATCGCCACATGCGGCAATGGAATCAAGAAGGGCCTTGTGCATTCCTTTGATGAGTTTTTTCACGTTGCCCTTAAGTACTCCGTGAAACTGAAATGTCTGGCGAGTGGTCAACCGCAGGGAGGGCGATGCGACGTCGGCAGCGAGCTTATCAAGAACCAACCATTGAGATGGGGTGGCTTTACCGCCGGGCAGGCGAACTCGCAACATAAACGAAAACGCCTTCTCTTTGCCTGCTTTTTTGAGAGCGACTCGGAGATCCCGATCGTCTTGGAGATAAAGGCCGTGAAATTTGGTAAGCTGACCGGCGTCCTCGGTGATCGCTCCCGTGGAGGAATCGGCGAGTTCATCGGCTATGGTGCCACGCAGGTGATGCGAGGCAGCTTTGAGAATTTCGTTTGCGGCGAGTGGCTTTGCTTCGGATGTTTCTGAGCTCATGAATTAACGATGGGTAATCTTGGGGAAGATGATGCGACAGGCAATCCCTTTCTCTGATGCAAAATGTTTAACACCTTGTGGACTCTGCGCTCCTGCCTACTTAAAAGCAAAACCGCCGCAGGGAAATACCTGCGGCGGTTGAAAGGTAAAATGGGATACTACTGGGCGTTTGCCTTAGGCTGAGCGGCCTTAGCTGCTTCACCAGCGGCCGAACCAACAGTCTGAACACCACCAACGGCGGTCGTCGCTGCGCCCTTCGCGGCACCAACTCCCGTCACAGTAGTGTCTGCGGCAGCACCGAGAACGGTCCCTGTGGCTTGGGCGGCCGTTTTCACGGTTCCACCGACAGCAGACCCGGCCGTCTTCAAAGTGCCGTCTGCAGCAGCCTCAACGGCATTTTCAACGCCCTTCACCGGATTACGATTGATGGTGGCCTTGCCTGTATTTACGACGGTCTCGCCGGCGGCTTTTGCCGTATTGCCGACGGTTCCAACGGCGTCCGAGGCGGTTTTCACGGTTCCGGCGGCGGCGTTAGCTGCGGTATTTTCGATGTTTCTGGCCGTCGATTTGACTGTGTTGGCGGCGTCAGATCCGGTCTTTTTAGCAGATGCAGCAGTTGGGGATTCTCCCTTTTTCGGAGCGGCGGGAGTCGACGCGGCGCAAGGCTTAGAACAGGTGCTTTTGGCGCAATCTGTTTTTTTAGCGCTTGGCTTGGAACAAGCGGATTTGGCGCACTGTCCTTTTTGGGCGCAGGCGGCCAATGAAAGGACAATGAGAGCTACAGATGTGGAGAGGATTATTTTTTTCATATATGGATGTGTTTGGATTGGGAGTCTTCATCTGCCTAAATTCACCAATGCCTGTCAACGAAGAATTAGACTCTCGCTCGCACGATATATTTAGCGGAAATCAAGAATGGGCCACATCGGCCGGCAGGATTTGGCATATCCACCATTATACAACGGCCGGATCCACCAACGACATCTGTCGCACGCTTTCGCCGTGGAACGCCGTTCGCGCGGATGCCCAGTCACGGGGACGCGGACGCTTCGGACGAGCATTTGTTTCCAACCCCGGCGGGCTTTGGCTCTCCGCCTCCCTTCCCGCATTGCGCGCGCCTTCGCTCTGGACCGGTTTTTCACTTCGGGTGGGGGCCTCACTTTTGCGGTACGCGCGTACTCTTGGCCTGCCCGACGTTCGCTTGCGATGGCCGAACGACCTCCTCTGCGCCGACCGCAAGCTTGCCGGACTTCTCCTTGAGCAACCCGCCACAGGCATCATCGTCGTTGGCATCGGCCTTAATATTACCAACCAGCCCTGGCTCGAATCTCCAGAACTTCTTGCTTCAACGACATCACTGGCTGCGCAGATGAGTTCCCCTCCGTCAGTCGATGAGGTCATGCGAGGCATCTTGGAGGCGGTCACTCAGGGACACCAACAAATGATCGATGGCGGCATAGCTGCGGCTATCGACGAACTTAACGAAAGTTGGACTGAGCATCGCCCTGTCGAGCTGACACTTTTTAATGGCCAAATCGTCTACGGATCGTTCATCGGCCTTGATCCGAGCGGCCATCTTCGCATTAAAGACGAATCCGGT
>RFZT01000165.1 GCA_009920585.1 bacterium | reverse complement strand
CCGAAAAGACCCACGCGAAGAGGTCGTGAAGGAGGAGGAACATTCATAAGAAAATCTATTAAACTATTCTCGGGAGCAGATGTCATTTCTTATTGCATACAAAATTCTTTCAATTTCATATAAGAATCTATCAAAAACTACTTCGCATACTACCCAACGGGCCCTCAAGAGATCGATTGGACCCTATGCGTCACCTCGGTAGGTCATGCCCGCATTCAACCGGGGGAGAACTATCCTTCCGCCAAGCACCCCGAAGGCCATTATTTCAGTTGGGATTCTGGACGCACTCTTTCCGCCCTTCAACTTGTGACCATCTCGCAAGGAAGCGGGTTTCTTCAGTTTTCTGAAGCCAGACACAAGGTGGGTCCGGGCTCCGTATTTATTCTCCCACCCGGTTGCTGGCACCGTTACCGTCCCGATCCCAAGATCGGATGGGTTGAGGATTGGGTCGAACTCCGAGGCACCACCCTTGATGCCTGGATTTCCAAAGGCCTTCTCAAACCGGGAGTCACTCAAATCAGCTTAGAAAGTCCGTCATGGGGATGGTTGAAGGAAATCCACGGCCTCTGTCGCGCGCACAGTCCTGGCTTCCGACCAGCGGTCGCTGGCCTCTCAATGGCTTATTTAGCTCTGGTGCTTGCTGGCGAGGATTCGTCAAAAACCAGCGATATCATACTTCGGGCTCGGGAACTCCTGCTGACTGGACTCGATGTCAGCGTGGTCGCCAAGCAACTCGGCATCAGTTATCTCACTTTGTATCGGCATTTCAAAAAGACCATCGGACTCAGCCCAAAGGAATACGCCATGAAAATCCGCCTCGCCCAAGCGGAGGATCTGATTTCCGGATCCGATATGAGCATCAAGCAAGTCGCCAAGCGTTTGGGATTCCACTCCGCAAGCCATCTCTCCCTCGAGTACAAAAAAGCCAATGGGGTCGCTCCCCAAATGAAAAGACAAGCGAACGCCGAAAACAGCGGCCCAAAAGATATTTTTTCTTGGCGGCCTGAGGCCCTCTAAAAAAGAAACGCAAAAAGCGCGGCCTCCCTTTCGGAAGACCGCGCCCGTTTTTTAGCGATTCAGAAGAATGCGCTTACTTTTTGCATTTAGCGCACTCGTCGCACTTGTCTTTGCAGCAAGTGGCGCAGGCCTTGCCTTTGCAGCAACCCGAGCAGGCGGCGCCTGCAGCGTTTAGGGATGCCACTGCGAACAGGGCCAATGCGATGGTAGTGAGAATAGATTTCATCATTTTCCTTTCGTTATCGAATTATGTTTCAAAACATCCGGCAAAACCGGACACAGCGCGGGATCAGACATTAACACGCGGCGGCGGTGTGGGAGGCTTCTCAAAAAGGGCGATGCCTTTTTGATTCTCTTGGATCCATCGAAAATCTTGGCTTGGTGGTAGTGAAAGGGAAGCAGTCGATTGAATCGCCAGAATCGGGTGAAACGCACACGCGGTGCTCGTAGAACATTCGCAGGCAGGCGATTTGTGAACGTGGTCGGACGTTTTGCAGCAACAGGAATGCTCCTGAGCCGGCGCACCAAAACTCTGCGCTACCGACACCTGTGGGTACGAAAAGACCAAACCCATGGTGATGACCAAAAACCAAGCTGCCGATTGGAAGCAACGATTCACTGGGCCCAAGCTAAACCCAAATCGCCCCCCGTCAAGTAGCCCAAGATTTTTTGTGTGAATCCAATTTTTGGCCAGAATCGAGAACTTTGGAAAGGTCGAGCATAGTTGCAATGAATAACATCCGTCTCAAAGCCCCATCGCCAAACGGGCTTATAGCAAAGCAAGATTTCTCCGGCAGCGCATCTGGAGCAACTTCGGAAGGTGGAAGGGCCACTCGAGTAGGAGGCAAGTGTGGGCCCTGATGAGGAGCAGATTATCGCGAACATAGCGGAAATGCGTTACGCCGCCTTCACTGGTGGGCGGGTAGCTCACGGCGGCGGGGATGTTGATGCAGGGAAGGCCAGCCCATGTGAGTCGAACGGCAAGCACCGTATCGAAGTCAAATCTCCGCCCAGCCCGGCCGCTGCCGAGTATTCGAAGTGCGGGAGCGATGGGATAGAGGCGAAATCCAAAGAGGGAATCTTGAGCGCCACACCAGAGCGTTTCCACGTGGGAGAAAAAGTTTCCCACTCGGCGACCTTTTACGCGCTCGGCAGGGGCATCCGGCCCGAACTGCGGAACCCCGCACACAAACGCCTCCGGATTTTTTGTGGAAACTTCGATGAAGGGAAGAATCATCTCCGCTGGGTGTTGACCGTCGGCGTCCATCACAAGCGCGTGGGTAAAGCCCTCTTCGTTGGCGAGACGGAGCGCATGAAGGACAGCGGCGCCTTTGCCCGAGTTCGCAGCGAGGCGAAGGACGCGCAGTCCGTCCAACCCGAGCGCCTCCGCCTCTAGGTCACTGCCGTCCGTGCTTCCATCAATCACAACCCAAACGTCCCGCCAGATCGCACAGGTCTGGCGCAGCGTTTCCGCGAGGCGGTGGCCGCTGTTGTAGCTTGGAAGCAGGACGAGGTGTTTCACTGGAATGGAGTCACTCATTGCGTGAACCACAGCGCAAGAAAGAGGGAGACGACGGAAAAGATGGTACTGAGAACGATGGCGCCACTGGCGACGGACTCATCGCCTTCCATCTGGCGTGCCATCACAAAAGCGGCCGATGCCGTCGGGGTGGAGGCAAAAACCAAAGCGATCCGCATCGATACTGGATCCAGAAGCAGGAAGCGGCCCAGCCCATAGACCAACAGAGGAAGGACCGCAATTTTCAGGAGGACCGAGGCCACCATAGGGGCGATGTTTTTTCCGATTCGGATAAAGGCGATCGAGCCGCCGATGCAGATCAGGGACAAAGGAACGGCCGCGCCACCGAGGGCTTCAAGTGAGTCATTGAGAGCGCGAGGAAGGGACAAATCTGCGGCATTAAGAGCTAATCCGGCCAGACAGGCGATGAGGAGGGGGTTCGTCAAAACCGAGCGAACGCCCGGTCGTAAGGACCCCCAACTCACATCGTGGCGCGAGGCTTGAAGGACAACGATGGCGAGGACGTTGTAGATCGATATCAGGCAACCCATCGCGAATGCCGCTGTGGCATAATGCGCCTCGCCCCCCGGCGTTCCCCGGAAAGCATAGGAGAGGACTGGCAGACCGATGTAAGCCAGATTCCCACGAAACCCGGATTGCGAAACCGTGCCATGGCAGGCTTTGGGAAGCTTGAGTGCGACCGAGGTCAGCCATCCCACGACGGCGATAAGGAAGGTGCTGCAGAGGAGCGCACTCAATATACCGGTGGTCTCCGGTCCGGAATCTCCAGCCATCGCCGCCGTGCGAAAGAGCGAAGCCGGGAGCGCGATCCAGAAAATGAAGCCATTCAACTCTCCTAAAAATTCCGGCCCTAAAAAGCGCCATCTCGCCAGGAAAACTCCGAGCAGGACGAGGAGAAGGATCGGGGCGATGATCTCAAGTGTCTGCATGGGCTGATGGATGAGTGCGGTGGAAGTGCAAAGCGCCACGATATCCATGCTTTCGGCGGGCGGGTGTCAATCGCGTTTTAGCGGTTGCAGGCAGCGTGTGAAATCGCTAAACGATTCAGCATGCTTCAAGACTACATGCCTGTGCTGCTCCACATTATTGTCGGAGTGGGATTCGCCACGGTGGCCCTCTTCGCGAACGTGCTCCTTGGCCGTGCAGGCAAGCGGAACGCCGACAAGGACATGGTTTACGAATGTGGCATGGTGCCCGAAACGGCCGGCCAACCGCGATTTAGCGTGAAGTTTTACCTCGTTGCGATGCTCTTCATCCTATTCGATATCGAGGTCGTCTTCATGTATCCATGGGCGGTGATCTTCTCGGACTTTGTGGCTCGGTTCGGAACCACGATTCTCTGGAGCATGCTGAGCTTCGTGCTCATTCTTCTCTTCGGCTACGTTTACGCGATCAAAAAAGGCGCCCTCGACTGGTCTCGCTGATCCGTCGCCAAAAACTGGCGCTGCCAATCGCAGGCGATGGATTTTTTTGACAAGCAAGAACTGGCCCGCAAGCGCACGCGCTGGCTGGTCATCTACTTTTTTCTCGCGGTAGTCGGCATCATCCTCGCGCTGCATGCGGCCTTTTGCATGGCTCTGGGCCAGCGTTGGGACGACTTGCCATTACTCGGCATCACCGCCGTGGGTGTGGTCGTTGCCGTCTTGATCGGAAGCTTGGTGAAAATCGCCGAGCTTTCCCAAGGTGGAAAAGTCGTGGCCAAAATGCTCGGCGGCACTCTAGTCGAACCCGGATCCGCTGACAGCGAGGAAAGACGCTTGCTCAACGTCGTGGAGGAAATGGCCCTAGCCTCGGGAGTTCCCGTGCCGGAGGTCTATGTGCTGGAGGAGGAGGCCATCAACGCCTTCGCGGCGGGCTTTGGGACAAGCGATGCGGTGGTCGGGGTCACGCGCGGTTGCCTTCGCCAACTCACGCGTGACGAACTCCAAGGCGTGATCGGCCATGAGTTCAGCCACATTCTCAACGGCGACATGCGACTCAATATCCGTCTCATGGGCCTACTCAACGGGATTCTTTTTTTGGCGATCATGGGCGGGATTTTATTTCGCATCGCAGCCTCCTCCCAGCCCCGCAGCCGCTCGAGTGACAACAAGAACGGCGGCTCAATCACCGCCGCACTCTTCGTCGCTGGAATCGCGCTCTACATCGTGGGGTGGATCGGGGTGTTTTTTGGCAAGCTCATCAAGGCCGCCGTGAGCCGTCAGCGCGAGTATCTGGCGGATGCCTCTGCGGTGCAATTCACCCGCAACCCAGATGGGCTCGCTGGCGCACTCACGAAGATCGCTCAACTCACTTCCAAACTAGAAAATCCGCGAGCCGAGGAGGCCAGTCATCTGTTTTTCGGAAATGGGCTCTCGGCGCCCTGGCTGAATCTCTTTGCCACGCACCCCCCGATCGAGGATCGCATCGCGCAGATCGCTCCGCATTTCAATGCCACTCACATCGAGCCTACCCCGCCGCCACTTCCTGTGACCGAGCCCGGCAAACCTCACGTCGCAGCCGCTGTTTCCATGCTAGCTGGACTGCCAGACTTTTCCCGCACCGCCGCCCATGATGTCCATGGCGCCTGCGCGCTCGTCTATGCCTTACTTGTGGACAACGCCAGCGAATCACTCGGGTCGATCGAAGCCGATGACGCCATGCGAGGTTCTATCCGCGAGATCCTCGCCCGCCGCAGCGAACTCGGTTCCGCGCAAAAGTTCGCTTTAGTGGATATAGCGATCCCCTCGCTTCGCCGCCTCACGGATGCGGAATACAGCACATTCCGCTCGAATGTGAAAAAGCTCATCGAGGCAGACGGTCAGGTTCAGCTCTTCGAATACACGTTACAAAAGATTCTCCTGCGTCATCTCGACGCGGCCTTCTCAAAGCCGGCACCGGGCCGCGTCAACTACCGCAAGATCACGCCGCTCCTTCCGGATGTTTGCCGGATTTTTTCTGCGTTGGCGAATACCGACGTTACGGATGAAGCCGGATGGGATCAGGCTTTCCAAGCTGGAGTCGAAAAGTTGGGCGAGGCCGCCACAGCGTATCCGTTTGGGCGGGAAGAGCAGGTCAACCTCAGCGAATTCGATGACTCCCTCAACCGCTTGGCTCAAGCCTCTCCGGCCATCAAGCGATCCCTCCTTCACGCCTGTGCCGCCTTGGTTTTGCATGATGGCACTGTGAACGACCTGCAATTCGAACTCCTTCGCGCCATCGCG
>RFZT01000164.1 GCA_009920585.1 bacterium | reverse complement strand
GAGTTATTCCGTCGGGCTTTTCACGGACCAGCGCGCGAATCGAGAATTCGTCAGGGCGCGAAAACCAGCACGTCTCTTAAATACGTTTGCCTACACGTGTGCTTTTTCCGTCGCCGCTGGTCACCTCGGCGCGGAAACCGTGAGCGTGGACGTCTCGAAGTCTTCGCTACAACGTGGTCGCCGTAATTTCGAATTGAACGGCATCGCGACCACCTCGCACCGGTTTGTTCCTGAGGATGTGCCTGCCTACCTGCGACGCTTGGCGAAGCGTGGTGAAAAATTCGACACGGTGATTCTTGATCCGCCCACATTCGGGCGTGCTGGGTCGGGAAAAACCTTTCGGGTCGAGCGGGATTTCGGCGCCCTCCTCGCTGCAACCAGCGAAATTGTTTCTCCGGGCGGGGCTATTTTGCTTTCCACCAATTTCTCAGGATGGACGACACGCGATCTCATTTCCACAGCCAGCGGAATCCTGCCGCCGGAAACTCGTTTCCAAATTGTCCCCCCTCCCCCTGATTTTTTTGGTGAGACTCCGTCCTCCACCGTCTGGGCACTATTGCCTGCTCCTTGAAATCTGTCCGGAGGGAGTGATAGTGTTCTCCCATGAACACGGCTGGGGAATCGTCGGACTTTGCGACGCGAGCGGAAATATTTCGCATCGCCCGATTCTGCGCGCCTTCTTTGGATACCCTGGGGCAGGTGACATTCACTGGCGAACCGGCTATCTCAAACCAGCTCCAGCAATGGCGCGATGCCATTCTTGTCCCACATATTGCGCCCGCCGCGCGATCAGCGTATCGGGCTGCCAAACGCGGTTTCCGAGAGTTAGCCGCTGCCGATAAGCAACTCGACCTCGCGGGTCCGCTGGCAAAAAATAGCCGAGCCGCAGGTCGCCTCATCGCACGCTCGACACGCGCCCCAGTCGGCGAGACGGCGCTGGAACGTTATCTTGCTGCCGTCGATCGCGAGGAATGCCCGGGCCACATGGCCGTCGTCTTTGCCGCGAGGGCGGCGGTTTTTCATCTACCGGAACCCTTGGTGCTAGCGGCGATTGTTTTTGTCGAACTCCGCTCGAGTCCGATCGGCGACCTCTGGCCCTACGTTGAGACGTGCATTCAAGCGATTCCACCCTCCGAACCCGGTCTTTGCGCTGCCTAGCCCCGCTATGTCCTCGATCGCCACACCCGAATTTAAAACCAAGGAAAAGCACGACCTCGGTCCTGTGTGGAATGTCGTGGTTCACAATGACCCTGTGAATCTGATGAGTTACGTCACGCTGATATTCCGCCGTGTGCTGGGATTTTCGCGTACGCAGGCGGAGAAACACATGATGGAAGTCCATAAAAACGGCCGATCTGTCGTCTGGACCGGCGAGCGCGAGAAAGCCGAGCTCTACGTGCAGCAACTGCACTCCCACCTCCTTCTGGCCACTTTAGAAAAAGCCCCCCAATCGTAATGGTGAATGTGCGAATTTTAGATAACGGGACGTTGAGCTTCGAAGGCATCGAGGCCCCCCTCTTCCAGATTCTCGAGCAAATCACCAAGGCCGCTGAATCGTCCGATCCGGATGTGGAGGCCCGATTTTATCCGATGCCCGCCGAGGAATCCGACGAAGTGTGCCAAGACTGGAAAGCCTACATTCAACCCGAACTTTATACCGAATTTCTGGCGTCTCGCGAGGCGGTGGATGCCGACCTCCGGCGTGGCAAAAAAAAGGCCGATGGGACAGCTTCCTTTGTGATTCCTCCGCCACACATGGATCACTGGCTAAGCGCCCTGAATCAAGCCCGCTTGGCTCTCGCCGAACTCCACCATTTCACTGAGAAGGACATGGGTCGTGCGCCGACCGATCCCGATGACCCTCGTGAGTTCGCCCTCATCCAGCTCAACATCTATGCGACCATGCAGGAATGGCTGATTAGCACGCTCGATTGATTCCAAGATTTCGAACAGAAAATTTGCAAAAACCGCTGGGAGATTTACCCTTCGTGCAATGAAATACGCATTTATCGGCGCTGGTAAAATGGCATCCGCCATCATTCAAGGCATGTTGCGCGGGAAGGTCTGCGATGCCTCCGATATTTTTGTCTCCTGTCCTGAGCCCGATCTCCTGCAGAGCCTGAGCGATGCGACAGCCGTACAGATCCTGACATCCAATGCCGATGTGGCGGCCGCCGCTCCTGTAGTGATCCTTTGCGTAAAGCCTCAGGATGCCGCCAAGGCCCTTGCCCAAACGGAGGGCCATCTTTCCGGCAAACTACTGATCTCCATCGCCGCTGGCTTGAGCATCGACACCCTCCGCGAAATGGCTCCAGGCTGCCGCGTGATCCGCGCCATGCCCAATACCGCCGCGATGGTCGGCCGATCCGCTACGGCATTCGCCTGTGATTCCAATGTGACGAATGAGGATGAGGCCCACGCCACGGCGATTTTTTCGAGTATCGGCGAGGTATATCCTGTTGCTGAAAAAAATCTCGATGCTGTTACCGGGCTGAGCGGCAGCGGACCTGCGTATATTTTTCTCGTCATGGAGGCCCTCTCAGACGGCGGCGTCGCCTGTGGTCTTCCCCGCAAGCTCGCTCAGGCACTCGCTGTCCAAACCATCCTTGGCGCTGTCGAACTGGCGAGGGAAACCGCCGAGCATCCCGCGATTCTCCGTGAAATGGTGACGAGTCCCGCTGGGACCACCGCCGCCGCCCTTCTTGAACTCGAGAACCGCGGCGTTCGCGCCGCGTTCATTGAAGCCGTGATGGCTGCCGACCGCCGTTCCAAAGAGCTGTCCGAGCAATGACGTTGCAGTTTTTTCGTCATGCACTCGGGGTTTCGTCGCTCGGGCTTTGCCTAATGGGTGGCTCGATTCACGCTGCTCCGCCACCCAAGGAATTTGTTCCTCAGGCCCTTTCGGATGCTGTCGCGGAAGGCAATGCCGCCTATGAGAAGAAGGATTACGCTGTCGCCCGCAAGGCCTATGAGCGAGTTTTGAAGCTAGATGCCTCGAATCTCATGGGCCTCGTGAATCTCGGCATGGTGGAATCCGCTCTCGGCAACAAAGCCAAGGCCGAGGAGACGCTCAAAAAAGCCATCTCCATCCGGCTGGAAACGGCTCCTGCCTGGTTGGCGCTGGGCATGATGTATATGGACGAGGATCGTTCCGACGCTGCCCTCGCGGCGCTTTCGCAAGCGGCGCTGTATGATCCCAAAAGTGCTCGCACTCGAAACTTTCTAGGCGTGATCATCGGCCGCCGTGGGTGGATCGACGGGGCACAGACCGAGCTTCGCCGCGCCGTAGAGCTCGATCCCTCCTACACCGACGCCCATTACAATCTCGCTGTTTTTTACCTCCAGGAAAAACCTCCCGCCATCGAACTTGCCCGTCGCCATTATTTCAAAGCCCGTGAACTCGGCCTCGAGAAAGATGAGGCGATGGAAAAAGTATTTAAATCCACATCACCCAAACCCTAATCTGCACGCGCATGATCATCCGCAAGATCCACTCCACACTCGCCTTTCTCGCCCTACTGGCCATTTCCAGCCTTCACGCCGCCGCACCACCTGAGGTCAGCGCGAAGTCGGCCATTCTTCTTGATGCGAATTCCGGCCAAGTTCTTTATAAAAAAAATGACACCGCCCAACGCCCGGTCGCAAGCACACAAAAACTGCTCACCGCCTTGATTGTTGCGGAAACCGGCCAACTCTCTGAGAACGTCCAAGTCGCTGAAGTGGATACCAATTGCGATCCCACGAAACTTTATCTCAAGCCCGGCCAGACCTACACGCGCATCCAGCTCCTCACCGCCCTCCTTGTCAAAAGCGCCAACGATGTCGCGAGGGTTCTTGCCCGCGACAATGCCGGAGACATCAATTCCTTTGCCGAGCGCATGACTCGCCGAATGAAGGAACTGGGCGGCACCTCATCGAATTTCCTCAATCCCAATGGACTCCCTGCAAGCGGGCAGTATTCGACAGCCCGTGACATGTCCCGCGTGGCCCGAGCCGCCTACCGCAACCCGACGCTGCGTGAAATCATGAAAACCCGGAACTACGAATTCCGCTACGCGACGGGCAAGGTCGTTCCGCTTCGCAATACCAACCGCGTTCTGCGCACCTACTCGTTTTGCAATGGAATGAAAACCGGTTACACCGATCTCGCTGGGCATTGCTTGATCTCAAGCGGATCCTACAAAGGTCGCGATGTGATCGCCGTCGTGCTAGGTTCGACCAAAGCGCGCATCGCCGAGGAATCGGCCCGCCTCCTTGCCTACGGACTGGGGCTCTCCAGTTCCCAAATGAGCTCGATGAGGGTGGCCTCGGAATAATCCGCGTGGCCCGCTCCTACACACTTCACACGCCGGCGACGGCAGACGGCATTGATTTTGCTGCCGCACTCAACGAGCAGCAACTCGCCGCGGTGCAGTCTCCCCCTGGCGCTTCGCTCGTCATTGCGGGCGCCGGCAGCGGAAAAACCCGCACACTCACTTACCGTGTGGCTTGGTTACTCGAGCAGGGAGTTCCCCCGAGTTCGATACTGCTTCTCACTTTCACGAACAAAGCGGCAAAGGAGATGATCGAGCGCGTCCGCGATCTTCTGCCTAGCGCGGGCGATGGAATCTGGAATGGAACCTTCCACTCGATCGGCAACCGCATCCTCCGCCGCCACCCCGAGGGGGTCGGATTCCGCGAAGGATTTTCCATCATGGATCGAGAGGATTCGGAGGACATGATCGCTTCCGTGCTCGCCAAGGATGGGGTTGTGACAACGAACAAGCGGTTTCCGAAGGCCGGTGTCCTCTCCGACATTTTCCAATACGAAGCCCGTAAAAAAGAGGCGAACTCGATGGACTTCGACGACTTGCTTTCTAAAACGCTCGAGCTTTTTCTCACCAATCCCGAAATCGCCGCCCGCTATCAGGACCAGTTTCGCCACATCCTTGTCGATGAGTATCAGGATACGAACCTCCTCCAGAGCGGCCTCGTGGACTGCCTCGCCTCGCGTCACGGGAATGTGATGGTCGTCGGTGACGATGCCCAGAGCATCTACTCGTGGAGGGGAGCGAATTTTGAAAATATTCTCCGCTTTCCCGAGACGCATCCGGGAGCGAAAGTTTATAAGATCGAGACGAATTACCGCAGCGTCCCTGAGGTTCTGAACCTCGCCAACGCCTCAATTCTCGGTAACGAGAAACAATTTCCCAAAAATCTCGCCCCTGTCAGAAAGGCCCATCCCGTGAAGCCAGCCTTGGTCGCTCTCCCTACGAATACCCAGCAAGCGGCCTTTGTGGCGCAACGCGTGATGGAGCTACTCGATGAAGGTATCGCTCTGGAGGAAATGGCTGTACTCTATCGCGCTCATTACCACTCGATGGAAGTGCAGTTGGAGTTCACCAAACGCGGAATCCCATTTTCCATCACGAGCGGATTGCGCTTCTTCGAGCAGGCGCACATCAAAGATGTCGCCGCTTTTCTCAAGCTCACGATCAATCCCCGCGATGAAACGGCCTTCAAACGCATGGCTCGACTCCTCCCCGGCATCGGCGGGAAAACCGCCGAGAGCCTCTGGCAGCGAACCTCCGACGCCCTCGCTGGAACGACCAACTTCCCAGCCCTTCGTGGATTTAAAGTTCCTGCTAAATCTCAGAAAGCGTGGGACCAACTCCTCTGCACGCTCTGCGATCTCGTTCCCGAAGGCGCCCCACTCAAGCCTTCGAACATGATCGGGTGTGTGCTTTTTGCGGTTTACGAAGATTTCATGAAAGAGAACTTCGCCAACTTCGAAGCACGGCGGCAGGATCT
>RFZT01000163.1 GCA_009920585.1 bacterium | reverse complement strand
AGTGACTTGTTTAGAAAAGAGGGACATCTGGTCGATGCTGGCATTGGAAGGCGTCTCCAAAATGCCAAAAATGATCCCCTGATCCTCTGTGGGAGCCAGTTCCTTGGGCGACTGGGAATAAAAAAGGACTGCCAAAATGAAAAGGGTGATCCACACCATGTAAACGGCGGGGCGTGCCGAGAGCGCGCCATCCAACAACCACGCGTAAAAGTTCTGAACCTTCGCAAAACCAGCATTAATGTGGGACGGGAGCCAACGATGCTCGACCCCTGCATTGAGCAACTTCGATGACATCATCGGTGAGAGGGTCAGGGCGACAACGCCCGATATCAAAACGGCTCCGGCAAGAGTGAATGCAAACTCGCGGAAGAGCGTGCCGGTGAGTCCCCCTTGAAGGCCGATGGGAGCGTAAACGGCCGCCAACGTAATCGTCATCGCCACGATGGCACCAAGCAATTCCCGAGCACTCAGAATCGCGGCATCGAAAGGAGACTTTCCTTCACGCAGGTGGCGCTCGACGTTTTCCACGACCACGATGGCATCATCGACCACCAACCCGACACTCAGGACAATGGCAAGGAGGGTGAGAAGGTTGATCGTGAATCCGAAAAGCTGCATCAAAAACACCGCCCCAATCAGCGAAATCGGGATCGCCACCACAGGAACCAGTACGGATCGCAGGGATCCGAGAAACACGAAAATCACGATGACCACGATCAGTAGGGTCTCCGAGAGGGTCTTGATGACTTCGGTGATCGCATTGTCGATATACTTCGTGGAATCGTAGGCCACGCCTGCATTCATACCGGAAGGGAGGTCTTTTTTGATGTCCTCCATTTCCTTTCGTGCGAGTTTGATCACATCGAGAGCGTTGGCATTCGGGAGTGCCCAGATGCCCATGAATACGGCTGTGACACCGCTGAAGCGGACTTCCGTATCGTAGTCTTCAGCACCGAGGACAACGTTGGCAATGTCCTCGAGACGCACGAGTTTGTCTCCGCTCTGGTGAACGACCATTCTGCGAAAATCTTCAACGGAGGTGAGGTTTGTGTTGGCCGTGAGATTCACTTGAATCCAAGTTCCGCGGGTTTGGCCGACGGGAGAGAGATAGTTGTTCGCCGCTAGGGCGTGACGCACATCGGTGGGACTGATTTGCAGGGATGCCATTTTTGCGGGATCCAGCCAGATGCGCATGGCGAAGGTGCGTGCGCCGAGAATGTCGGCTCGCTGTACACCTGGAAGGGCCGTGAGGCGGGGCTGGATCTCCCTCGTGAGGTAATCTGTAATCTCATTTTGCTTGAGGATATCCGAGCTGAAGCTGAGGTAAGCCGAGGCGAATCGTGAGTCGGCCGTTTCGATGTTCATTATGGGGACTTCGGCTTCCGGAGGGAGATCGCCGCGCACCTGATCGACTTTGGAGCTGATTTCCGAGAGTGCCCTTGTCGCATCGTAATTGAGCTTCAGTCGAGCCTTGATGGTCGAGAGGCCTTGCGCACTGAGGGATTCCACATAATCGATGCCATCCGCCGAGGCGATGACTCTCTCTAGTGGGGTTGTGATGAATCCTCTCACGAGATCCGCATTCGCACCGACGTAAACGGTCTTCACTGTGATAACGGCATTATCTGTTCTGGGGTATTGGCGGACGTTAAGGGAGCGGATGGCTTGGAGGCCCGCTACCAAGATCACCATCGTGACCACGATGGCCAGAACCGGTCGGCGTATGAAAATGTCGGTGAAATGCATGGATGCGTAGTCTTGAAGTCAGGGGAAGAGTGACGTTACTTCTCTGGAGGGTGTGGGGTGGTCGATGGGGCTGGCCTTTCGCCTTCCGCGATCACCACAGCGGCTCCCTTGTGAAGCTTGAATGCCCCTGCGGACACGACTTTTTCACCGGCTTGAAGACCCTCCTCCACAGACACGAAGTCGCCTTTACGCGATCCGAGGCGCACGAATTTCTGGTCGCAGACGAGGTGAGGCTCGCCGTCCTTGTCGGTTTCTTCCTTCAGCACAAAAACCGAGTTCCCATAAGCGGCAAAAATGACCGCCATGCCGGGAATGATGGTGTGGGTTTTTTCTTCCGGCGCTATGGCCGAAACGGCGGCAAACATCCCGGGTCGGAGTCCGCCATCTTTGTTTGGAATCGTCGCCTGGAGGCGGATATTGCGGGTGAGAGCGTCGACCTCCGCATCGATCGCGGTGAGGAGTCCATCAAAAGTTCGGCCTGGGAGCGCGTCCGTCGAGGCCTGTACTTTCATGCCGACGCTCAAGTCCGAGAGGCGTTGCTGGGGGAGCGAAAAATTCACATAAACGGGATCTATCGATTGTAGCGAAACAATCGGAGCGCCAGCCTGAAGGAATTGCCCTTCCTGGATTTGTCGAATACCCACGCGGCCTGAAAAGGGAGCTTTGATCGTCCGCTTTTGTAACACCCACTGGAGTTCCTCGACTCGGGCGGCGGTGTTCTTATGCTGGGACTCTGCTGTGTCCAATTCCGATTGTGAGATGACGCTTGTTTTGCGAAGATCTCGAGTGCGATTCAGGTTCAGGGTTGCTAATTCCGCAGCGGCCATGGCTGAGCGGAGTTGGGCTTCCTCGCTCGCCTTGTCGAGTATCACCAAAACGTCGCCCGCCGCGACCATCGAACCTGACTCGAAAGCGATCTTCTCGACTTTTCCTGCTACTTCGTTGGCGAGGGTCACGCCTTGGACGGACTCGATCGTTCCAACGGCATCAAAGTGATCCGCCCAGTTTTCAGTGGTGGCTTCTGTCACTTGAACGGAGATAGGCGGGACTTTGAAGTTTTTGCCAGCAGCAATCAGATCGGTGATTTGCCAAGCCTTGATGCCTACGATCGCCGCCACCAGTAATAAGAGCCCGAGGAAGGTGAGAAGAAATTTCTTTTTCATTGAGAGTGTCTTGTAAGAATCGTGAAATTGGCGCGGCTTCCCCCAATGGGACGCTTGAGGAAGCAGGTTTTCATTCGTGGCGTTATATTTGCCCTCTATTTCCCTCATTTCCGTGCAGGGCGTGAAGTTAGGTTGGATCGCCTAATAGGTCAAGGCGTGCTCCTCAACGTGGATTCGCGGATCACCGAAGGAAAGCAGCCAACGAGTGGGGTCTTTACCTCCTATAGCAAGCGACGACGAGCAGGCTATGTATGAGGATGATGAAACTCTTCGGGCCCGCCATTTTAATGATCGCTCTTTTTTTGATTCAGGAATCTGACCTGCGAGCGGATTCCACCATCGAGCTCGAAAGGAATTCCTTGGGGGCACTCAGTAAACTCTATCGAGAAAATGGAATCGCTGTAGATCTGTGTGAGCGTGCTGTTGGCATGCTGGTCTTCCCCGAGGTTCACAATCTTGGGGCTGGTCTCGCGCTGCAAACGGCAAGCGGCGTGCTTTTTGTGAAGCTCCAGCCGGCTGATTATTTCAATCTCACCGGCTTCTCTCTCGGCGCGGAATTGGGGATTCAGAAATACGGATGTGTTGTATTTTTTATGGATGAGGACGCTTTGGAGTGGTTCTACAAGTCATCCGGATTCCGTCTGGGCTTGTCAGGGAGTGTAGTCATTGCGGATGAGCTTTTGGGATCGCTTGCGCATCCCAGTAGGCGGATTCAAACTTTTGTATTCGACCAAACCGGAATGATGCTGAGCCTTGGGATTCAATTAATGAAAATCACAAAGTATTATCCCAGCAAGTGATTGGGTGCGCGGGCGCTCAATGTTCAGAAAAGTCAAGGCTACCCGCGCTGATTTTTTAAGAAAAAAACCACCTCGGAAAGCCAACCTACCCGAACTTCAGGTGACGGCTTCTTCGTAGAGATACTTTTGAAAGCCAGCGAAGACGGCTTTGATTTCTTCGGGCTTTCCACCGAGGTCGGCAACGGCATCCGCAATGGAATCGTGATATTTTAGACGCAACAACGGGTTGAGTTTGCTCTGCTCGAGTTCTTCCACCCCTTCAGCGACATAATGCTGAAGCACGAAATCAAGGAAAGCCTGCTGCTTGGAGTTGAAGTGCGAGTTGATATAAACCTTCGCTTGAGCGGCACGCACCTCGCGCGTGAGAGGGGGTTTCGAATACGCGACATGGGCAAGAAGGTCGAAAAGATCGCTGTCCTCGGCATCGATGATCTTTTGCATTTCGGCGAGTTGTTCAGCACCGAACCCCGTCGTAGCCAGACCCTCCAATAGGCGACTGCGAGTTTCGGGAACGCTCCAGATCGCGCGAAGCTCATCTTCACTGGCGAAGAAATCCGGGAGCCTGCCAAAAAGTTGCTCCAGAAATTGCTGGGACGACATCGGAGTGCCATCAGGATGCCAGAAGGTCGTGGACATCATGTGCTGGATGCTGCGCTCCTTACCGTCGGCTAGTTTCACCTTGGTTTTCTTTTTCTTGGCACAGATGCAGCGGATCTGTCCGCAGGTGTCGCAAGGTTCTTGCGGGCATTCGCACGGGCTCTTGCCACACTGGTCACAGGTCTTCGGTGGCTTGGTCACGCAAGCGCAAGGATTTTGCCCACACTTCGGACATGGCTCATCTGTAGCAGGCGGACCATCCCAATCGGGGTCTTGGAATTTGAGGTGCGCCTTCACGAAGTCGTAGATCGTGAAGTAATCCTTCCCGTCGTAGAGACGGGTTCCACGTCCGATGATCTGCTTGAACTCGATCATCGAATTGACCGGACGCATCAGAACGATATTGCGGATATTGCGGGCATCCACTCCCGTCGAGAGCTTTTGAGATGTGGTCAGGATGGTTGGGATCGTTTTCTCGTTATCCTGGAAGTCGCGGAGATTTTGTTCACCCAGAGCACCATCATCCGCCGTGACACGCTGGCAGTAGTTCGGATCCTTGCTGGAGTTGAGTTGGTTGATGAGGTCGCGCACGACAAGCGCGTGGGCTTGGTTTGCGCAGAAAACCAACGTCTTTTCTCTTTGATTGATCTGGGAGAGGAAGATTTCGACACGCTTCTTTTCACGCTCACGAATCTCAATACTGCGATTGAAGTCCGCCTCCTCATACACTTTTCCAGCCTCGATCTCACCCTCCACCACCGCGTCGTCGGAGGTGTAAACGTAGTAATCAATCGTCGTCTGAATCTGCTTCACCTTAAACGGCGTCAGGAATCCATCGTTAATGCCATCCTTGAGCGAGTAAGTATAAACGGGCTCGCCGAAGTAGGCGTAGGTGTCCACATTGTCCCTGCGCTTGGGGGTCGCCGTGAGGCCTAGCTGCACGGCGGGCGAGAAGTATTCCAAAATGCCGCGCCAAGTACTTTCGTCATTCGCCCCGCCGCGATGACACTCGTCGATCACGATGAAGTCGAAGAAGTCCGGCGGGTATTCGCCGAAGTAGGGCGACGGCTGACCGTCCTTGGGCGGTCCGCTCAGGAATGTCTGGAAGATGGTGAAGAACAGGCTCGCGTTCTTGGGGACGGAGCCCTTCTTACGAATATCCTCGGGCTTGATGCGCACCAACGCGTCGTCGGCAAAGGCGGCGAAGGACGTGAAATCATTGTATGCCTGCGTTGCGAGCGTATTTCGGTCTGCAAGAAAAAGGATGCGTGGACGGCGAGTGGGGGCTCCGGGCTGCTTCCAATCCGAGAGATTCCAGCGGGCTTGAAATAACTTCCACACGATCTGGAAGGCGATGGACGTCTTGCCTGTGCCGGTCGCGAGTGTGAGGAGAATGCGCGCTTGTTCCTGTGCGATCTGTTCCAGCACGCGATTCACCGCGATTTCCTGATAAAACCGGAGCGTCCAGCTACCGCTCTTGTCGGGACTCGTCACCGCATTGAAGCGATCC
>RFZT01000162.1 GCA_009920585.1 bacterium | reverse complement strand
CCGGCGAGCAACATCACGATGGGAGCAAAGGCAAAAATCATGATCAGGTCGTTGATGGCGACCTGTGCGAGCGTGTAGGGGCCGTCCCCATCGGTGAGATAGCTCCAGACGAAGACCATCGCCGTGCAGGGAGCTGCGGCGAGAATGATCAATCCGACGACGTAGTTTTGAGCCGATTCCGCGTCGATCCAGCCGAGAGTTTTGCCGAAGAGGGTGGTGATGAAGAGCCATCCGAGCGCGGCCATGCTCAGGGGTTTCACAATCCAATTCACAAATAGCGTAATGAACAATCCGCCGGGCTTGGCAAAAACGCCACGGATTCCGCCAAAGTCGATCTTCAGCATCATGGGATAAATCATCAGCCAAATGAGGATGGCGATCGGTATATTCACATGGGAATCGGTTCCGAATTCCCAAGCCCCGATGCGGCGAGTCGCATCAGGGAATAGTCGCCCTAGCGCAAGCCCGATGGCCATGCAGGCGAATACCCACACGGTCAGGTAGCGTTCGAAAAAATCGAGTTGCTTCTCTTTTGCGGCGGTGTTGTCAGATTTCATTGTTAGGCTAGCAGCAACCGGATGTGCCGCATCCGCAGCTCCCGCTGGACGATGGCGCGCCGGACTTGGTGAGTAAATTTCCCGCGAGGATCACGCGGCGGACAGGCTTGCCGGTTTCCGGGTGATGAGTGAGTGCGGCATCGTGGATGGATTGCTTGATCTCGAAGCACTCTGGGGTTTCGGTTTCGGTGATGGTTTCGTAAACGTAGGTGGGCATAGATGGGACGCTGGGTTGGTTATGTAGGGGAGAAGATTTTCAAAAGCGCCTCGGCGCCGACAGGCTCGGAATGTTGCCAGTCGATGAGGCAGGCCGGGCCTTGAGCGAGGTGGAGGACTTCCTTTAGATAGGGGAGTTCACGGCGGGCGCGCTCGACAAGAAGCGGATCGCGCAAGGGAAGTCTGTGGAAACTTTGATTCACGATCCAAGCGGCCGGCTCGATGCCGGCACGGCGCAGATCCTCCTGCAGGGCCGCGGCCTCATGCACTGGGGTTGCCTCCGGCAGTGCCACAATGAGAACGTGAGTGAAGCTGGGGTCTCTCAGTCGCGAAAGTAATTGGCTCACCTCCTCGGGGGCGCTGTGGGTTTTGCGGTTGATTTCCTTGTGGTAGGCGAGTGACGCATCCAAGAGAAGAAGCGTGTGACCCGTCGGTGCGGTATCCAGAACCACGAACCCCTCTTGGGCCTCGGCCACGGTCCGCGCAAACGCTCGGAAGACCGCAATTTCCTCCGTGCAGGGGGATTTTAAATCTTCCTCGAGCAGGGCGCGTGAATCGACATCCAGTTGTTCACTTTGTTCCGCCAGGACCTGTTCGACATAAGCCGCCGTTTCGACGGCAGGATCGATGCGCCTCACCGTAAGCGCACCGCGATTTCCTTCCAAGGCGTCGCTTAAGTGCGCGGCGGGATCGGTGGTGGAGAGGGTGACTCGATGGCCTTGTTCCGAGAGCCAGAGCGCCACCGCAGCGGCGATCGTTGTTTTGCCAACGCCCCCCTTACCCATAGTGAGAAGGAGGCCGTGTCCGGAAGAGGCTATTTTTTTAAGTAGAGGAATGGGGGAGCTGAAGTCTCCGATCGGGCTTATCGAAATGGGCTGCGGTGGGAGCGTCGAGGTGCCTTGTGTGGATCCGAGTAGATCGCGCAGCGTTTCAATGCCCAGCAGGTTGTGGGGCCGAAGAGCGATGCGATGAACGGGGAGAATCGATAAAAACTTCAAAGCGCCGAGTAACGCTTTTTCCTGGCGCGCAAAAAAAGCATCCGCCACTGCGTCACTCGGCGAACCCGGCTGGAAGAGGCCATTTAAAATCAACACCTGCCTACGAATCCCCAAAGCTTCCAACTCTCCGTGTGCGCGGGCTGCTTCTCGGAGTGAGGCCGATTGGGCGCGACTCACGATCACCACTAATGTGCTGGCGGCATCCGCGAGGCTAGCGAGTGCAGCTTCATAAATGGTGCGTTGTTTTTCCAAGCCGGCCAACGGTCCGAGGCAAGTGGCCCCGGAGGTGTTCGCTGCGAAAAATCCCGTCCAGGCCTTGGGCAGTGCGAGCAGGCGAAGAGTGTGGCCTGTGGGTGCGGTATCAAAAACAACATGGTCGTAGCCAGCGGTGGATAGCCGATCGCCCAGCAAGCGAGAGAACTCGTCGAATGCCGCGATTTCCATCGTGCAGGCTCCGGAAAGTTGCTCCTCCATGCTGCGCAGGGCGACCTCGGGCAAGAGACCGCGCATGGGAGCGATGATTTTTTCCCTATAGGCCTGGGCCGCTTCGTCCGGATTGATATTCAGCGCATCGAGGCGCTCACATCCGGGTATCGCTGTCGGTGCGCCACAGAGTTTTACCGACAGTAATTCGTCCAGATTCGATGCCGGATCGGTGCCCACCAAGAGAACTCGCCTGCCAGTATCAGCCAAAGCCAGTGCGGAAGCGCAGGCGAGCGACGTTTTTCCTACCCCGCCCTTGCCGGTAAAAAACAAAAATCGTGGGGCATCCTTCAGCCAAGTCGCTCCTTCTTCAGGCGGCTTCATGGTGTGAGGGGGACCGTGGAGGAGTCGGCACTCACATGCGCGCGAATCCATTCCGCACGCTGGTCGTGATCGGGATAGCGCCCTTTGAGTGCCAGTACTCCATCAATGTAAAATACGGGCAACGCTTCGAGGCCCTCGCGATTCAGGAGCGCTCGTACCGCAAGGTTTTGAGCAAAAGCCAAAGGTTGCTGCGCGAGATTAAACCTTTCTACATGTACCCCGCGTTCTTTCAGTTGACCTAAAAAACCGGCCACTTGAGGCAGGATCGGATCGACCTCCGGTCCACAAACTCCGGTATTGCAACACATCGCTGGATCAAAAACTTGGATCGTCTTCATATTATTTAGTTAAATCGCCAAATACTTTGTTTTAGCAGCAAGCCTGATTTTCGGTTTTTTTCGGTCTCACTAGGTTAATTAAATCTACGCATCGAAAAAATTCCAGAAGGCAAGGACACCGCAAGCGGTAAAATTGATTCAAGCCTCTTTTCTCTACCTCAAGCCATCCTGATTTCTTCATTATGGAAAGATGCTTGGAAACAGTGGAAATGTCGGCGCCCACCAATTTCGTGAGGTCTTGCACGCAGCGTTCCCCATCGCTCAGAGCCTCCGCAATGAGAACGCGGGACGGATGCGCAAGAGCTTTGATAATGTCGGCACGAATTTCCGATCGAGTTTCAATTTGTGGATTCATCAAGAATATCTATTTGGCAGAATAGCCAAATAAAAGAAAGGCAAATTGTAAGCTTTGGCGAGTTTATTCGCTTGAGATGAGAGGGGATATCAGGAACTCAATGCGTTTGCTTGATCGCTCTGGCGATGGGGGAGGTAAAGGCGGCGATTTCGGAGTTGAGATCTGGGTGGGTTCCGAAATCTCCGATGCGGCGCACAATGGCGCTTCCAACGACGACCGCATCACAATCCTGGGCGACCTCAGCGGCTTGCTCGGGGGTGGAAATGCCGAATCCGACGGCGATGGGGAGGTTGGTGTGGGATTTTATTTCGCGTACCTGAGAACCGATGCTAGTCGAGAGGCTGGTTTGCTCGCCGGTCACGCCTTCGCGGGAGACGTAGTAAATGAAACCCTCTGCTGATTTGGCGATCAGTTCCATGCGATCTGGCGGTGTCGTAGGGGCGATGAGGCGAATAGCCAGCAGGCTATGCGATTTCATAAGTTCGGCGTTCCGTGCGGCTTCATCTGGAGGGAGATCAAGAATCAGAACGCCATCCGCGCCGGCGGCGGAGGCATCTGCGTGGAACTTGTCGAAGCCATACACATAAACCGGGTTCAAATAGGTAAAGAGGACGATCGGGATCTGCGAGGTTGTGCGGATTTTTTTAACCGCATCAAGCACTCCCCCTACGCTGGCGCCGGCGGCGAGAGCGCGACTGGACGCGGCTTGGATCGTTGCCCCATCCGCAAGGGGATCAGAAAATGGGATCCCAAGCTCGATGATGTCCACGCCCGACTTTTCGAGCGTGGCGACCAGTGAAACTGTTGCTTCGAGGCTCGGATCGCCTGCCGTAATGTAGGCGATGAAGCCACATTGGTTGGCGGTTCGAAGAGATTGAAATTTGGTCTCGATACGGTTGGGCGTGCTCATGGTGTGGAAATGGTTTCGTTGCCTCGGGTGATCCAAATCCCGAGTAGGGCGATATCGGCAGGAGTGACTCCGCTGATGCGGGCTGCCTGGCCGAGGGTCTCAGGGCGAATGCTGGTGAGTTTTTGAACGGCTTCGGTGCGAAGGCCGTTGATCTTGGAGTAGTCCAGCCAATCTGGGATGGCCTTGTTCTCGTGTCTAGCCGAGCGGGCGATTTGCTCTTCCTGACGGGTCAGATAGCCAGCGTATTTCAGATCGGTTTCGATTTGCTCCCAAACGGGGATTGGAAATTGAGAGAGGATTTCGGAGGGAACGGATTGCCATGTGTTCTCAGGACGCTTGAGCCAACGCTCGAGCGGGATGGCATCGACTTTGAACTCCTTGAGGCGGGCCTTGAGTGACGTAAATTGGGCGTGCTTCTCACGGAAGCGGGAGGTGCGCTCGGGATCGGCAAGACCGAGTTCGATGGCTTTGCCCGTGAGGCGGAGATCTGCGTTGTCCTGCCTCAGGAGGAGGCGGTATTCGGCTCGGCTCGTGAACATGCGGTAGGGCTCAGGGGTCCCACGAGTCACGAGGTCGTCCAGCATAACGCCGATGTAGCCTTCATGGCGGGCGACAGTGAGCGGGGGGCGGCTGAGGCACTTCAGTGCGGCATTGGCGCCAGCCACCAAGCCCTGTGCGGCAGCCTCTTCGTAGCCTGATGTGCCGTTAATTTGTCCTGCAAAGTAGAGCCCAGGCATACGCTTGGTCTCCAGTGTGGTGTGAAGTTGCGTGGGCGGGCAGTAATCATATTCCACCGCATAGCCGGGACGAAGAATCTCGGCATTTTCAAGACCGGGAACACTACGGATGAAGGCGTATTGAACATCAAACGGAAGACTGGTGGAAACGCCGTTGACGTAGATTTCATCGCTGTGGCGGCCTTCGGGCTCTAGAAAGAGTTGGTGTTGGTTTTTTTCTGCAAACTTGACCACCTTGTCCTCAATGCTAGGGCAGTAACGCGGACCGACTCCCTCGATGACTCCCGAGTAGAGCGGAGATTTATGAAGGTTGGAGCGGATGATCTCGTGGGTATCTGGAGTCGTGTAGGTGATCCAGCAGGGGATCTGGCGAGTATGAAAAGCTCCGTCGCGCCATTCGTTGAGAGTGAATATGTCATCTTCGCCTCGACGGATGGTGTCCGCCATGTAGCTGAAGAGCGGAGCGGGCTCATCCCCGTGCTGGGCTTCACATTTCGAGAAATCAATGCTCTTAGCCAAGAGACGGCACGGTGTACCAGTCTTGAATCGAGCGACTTCAAATCCGAGATCCCGTAAGCAGTCGCTGAAAGTAGAAACCGTATCGCCGAGGCGTCCGCCCGCTTGGTTGCGAAGTCCTACATGGAGGAGTCCGCGCATAAAGGTGCCTGTGGTGACGACGACGGAGCGCGTGTTGAAGCGAAGTCCAAGGTTCGTTTCTAGTCCCTCGACACCATTGTCTCCGGTGATGAGGCTGGTCACGTTGGCCTGCTTCACATCGAGGTGAGGTTGGCGTTCCAAGAGCACCTTCATCCGGAACTGGTAGGCTTTTTTATCGCATTGAGCGCGGGGCGCGCGGACGCTCGGGCCTTTTGTGGCATTGAGCATGCGAAACTGGATGCCGGTGGCGTCGGTATTGAG
>RFZT01000161.1 GCA_009920585.1 bacterium | reverse complement strand
GGGATTCGATCGAGCGATGTAGGGGAAAAAAATCGTGCCGGCTGCGGTAGCAAGCCCAGCCTTAATGAATGATCGGCGGGAGAGTGTCTCAGTGCTGGATGGATGGATGGGCATAGGTGTTGGCGATAGAGTTTTCAAACGGGGAGCTGATATCCGGCGCGGCGGGTGTAGTCGGCGAAGCGGGAGGCTTCGGGGTCTCCGGTGATTTCCCGTTTTTCGGGGTTCCAGCGGATCGGGCGGTTGAGGCGCTCCGCGATTCCTGCGAGCCCGCAGACATCAAAGGTTCTTGCGCCGACAGTGGCCGGACAAATCGGAGGCCGTCTCGAGATGATCGAATCGAGCCAGTTTTGGCGGTGGTCGCTTGAGCGGTAGGCGATGAATTCGCTGGACGAGGCCACGCGTGAAGACAATCCGGCGGGGGTGGTTTCAATGCCTGAGCGCGAGACTTTGACCTCCCCGTCTTTTCCTACAAAGCGGATCATGGTGCCATTGGCTGGGCCGCCGCCTTTCGAGGCTGTGACTTTGAGGCCGTTGGCATACTGGTGGTATTGATAAGGAGAACCTTCGAATCCCTTCGGAACGAAGAGAACCGGGCCATTGCCGTCCATGTTGAGTGCCCATTGCACGATATCGAAGTGGTGTGCGCCCCAGTCGCCGTTTTTGCGCGATCCGTAGTCCCAGAAGATGCGCCACCCGCCGCCGGCGGATCCGAACACTCGTAGTTCGTTGTAGGGCATCCACGGTGCGGGGCCGAGCCAGCGTTCGTAGTCGATGTCGGCAGGAACGGGCTCTTCGGGAAGCAATCTAACCGGCGGAAAATCACTCTTAAAATCGACATGAATCTCGGTGATCTCGCCGATCCAGCCGTTACGAACGATCTCCACGGCCTGGCGGAATCCGGGATCCGAGCGTTGCATGCTGCCGACTTGGAGGATGCGAGCGTAGCGTTTTTCTGCCGCCACCATGGCCGCCGCCTCGTCCAGCGTGAGGGCCATGGGTTTCTCGACATAGACATCCTTCCCGACGCGCATGGCATCGATCGAAATCGCAGCGTGCCAGTGGTCGGGCGTGCCGATGATGACGGCGTCGATATCGCTGCGGGCCATGATGTCGCCATAATCAACATAGCCGACAGCTTCGGGATTCTTTTGTTTGAGCTTGGCCAGAGCGGTGTTGCGCTTGGATGTTTTTACATCACAGACAGCGACAAGGTCGATCATCGGGTGGGACTGCGCCCAACCGTGGTGGCCGCCCATAATGCTGCCGCAACCGATAAGCGCCATGCGGACGCGGTTGTTCGCGCCGAGGGGATTCGATCGAGCGATGTAGGGGAAAAAAATCGTGCCGGCAGCGGTGGCAAGGCTGGCCTTCAAGAATGATCGGCGCGAGAGAGTGGATTGTGCGGTTGGCGCTGTTTTCATGGAGTGTTGAGGGATTTTTCGATGGAAGAAATGACAGCGGCATCTCCTCGCTGGCGGGCGATGGAGAGGGCGGTGTCGCCGGTTTGCGAAACAGTGGCGGGATCGACGCCGTGATTGAGGAGCAGGGCGATGATTTCGACTCCTCCGCTGGCGGCGGCCTCGTGGAGCGGGGTGCCCCCGCAGGCGCTGAGAACCTTGGTGTCCGAGCCGCCTTCGAGCAGGGCTTGCACAACGGCGGCGTCGTTTTTTGCGGCGGCGTGGTGGAGTGGGGTCCAGCCGATGCTGTCTCTGCGGGAGGGATCGGCTTTGCGGGCCAGGAGGAGACTGACAATCTCCGGATTACGGCGTTCCACGGCAAGATGGAGCGGGGTTCTTCCCGATGAATCGGGAGTGTTCACATCCGCCCCAGCATCGATGAGGACGGCCACGATTTCCGCACGGTTGCGGAGGATGGCTTGCTGGAGCGGCGTCATGCGCGGATTGGCTCCGGCCTTGGCGAGAGCGGGGTCAGTTGCGAGAAAGCTTTGGACAGCCTCAAGGTTTCCTCGTGCGATCGCCTCGTCGATGGATTTGCAAACGACGGGTTCCGCAGCGAGCAAATGGATCGAGGCCGACAGAGCGACGAGCACCAAGCGTATTTTCATTTGTTGATGCCGACCGGGCCCGCGGGCGAGAGGACAGCGTCATCGGGGAGCGACTGAATCCAGATATTACGAAATTCCACGACTTCGAGGTGGTTTTGGAGGGCGAGCGGCAGGGCATCCGCGTGTTTCTTGTAGGGCCTGCGTTTCTTGAAGGACGAGGGGCCGTCGAACGGAACATTCTTCTGAACGATGACCCCGTTGACCATGACAGTCACGCAGGCGGGCGATGTCATTTTTAGCGAATCATCGAAGAGTGGGCGCCTGAACCAGATGTCGTAGCACTGCCACTCCCCGGTTGGGCGGAGCGCGTTGACATCAGGAGGCTTCACGCCGTAGAGGGCGGCCGCCATGCCATCGGGGTAGGTTTTGTTCTCGTAAGTGTCTAGGATTTGGATTTCGTAGTTGGACATCAGGAACACGCCGCTATTGCCTTTGTCCTGGCCCGATTTTTTGGAGTTTTCCGGCGGAGTTCTCCACTCCAAGTGGAGGTGGCACGAGCCGAATGACTCCTTGGAGCTCAGTGAGGTTTTGTCCGGGCGCACTTTGGAGCTTAGTGAGGTTTTGTCCGGACGCACTTGCAGGACGCTTTGTTGGATTACCCATGGTTGCGGAACATCCCAAGCATCGAGGTTCGAGCCGTCGAAGAGGACTCGTGCGCCTGAGGGAGGCTTCGCTCCCTGCTCGAGTTCGGCCCATGGCATTGGCGTGGCCGAGGGCGGCCACGGGCGGGACATGTCATGCATTCTCCAGGCTCCATCCGCTGTACGTGTGACATCAGGGTGCTGGTTGAACACCGAGTAATCCGAGGCGAGGGCGCTTCCGGCGACCGCAAGAAGCATGATGGAAGTCCACGCGGTGACGCGCAAGGAAGGACGTGGCATACAAAGGAGTCTACTTTGCAGGCGATCCGAACACCTCGACCTCAATATAGTGATTCATGTCATTCGACGTGTTGCCTTGGCTATAAAGACGAACATAGCGGCCCTTGACGCCTGCCACGGGGACAAGGAGTCCGTATTGGGTCTCGATGTAAGGGGCATCGGAACCAGTGCCGAGGGAGGCGGAGTTGTCGAAGTCGTTGTTGAAGACGGTGGTCACGCCTGTGGCAAATGCGGGGTCATTTGAGATTTGAATGACGACATCGTGGTAGGCGCGGCGCTGGGAGTGGTAGTGCCAGACCCAGAGCGCTTGGATGGCGGCTTCTTGTTCGAGGTCGATCTGCACCCACTGGAGGCCGTTGGCAAGTTCGAGGAAGTAGCCTTCGCCTGCCTCTTTCTCGCCGTCCGTGATGTAGGCCAGGTCACCGATGATGGGAAAGTCATCGCTGGCGGTGACTGTTTTGCCTTTCGAGAGAAGAACTGTTCCCTCGGGGACTTGGATTTCCGGGGCCTTCGAAGCGGCGGGTTTCAGATTGGGAACTTTGATCTCAATCGGAGTGCCTTCGATTTTTTCGGGCGGGATCGTGGTGGTAAGCGGAATCGTATCGGCCGCTTGTGCGAGCGGAACGATGGCCATGGCGATGAGGGTTAGGAGTGTTGGTGTTTTCATGTGTGGAGGTGTTCTTCGGTGAGCTTGATGATTTCGTTGCGTTCGGCGGCGGGATTGACCCAATAAATCGGGGCCTCGGACTCAAGGGCCTCGCGGGCATCGCAGTTGAGTTTGGCTTCGCCTCGGATGGCGGCGAAAAAATTTGCCAAGTGGGGTTGGTGGGGCGGTAGGTTCAGGTCGCCGGGTAGCGCGAAGGCCTCTGGCGCGGCGGAGGCGTAGGAAGCAATGGCATCAGAGGAGTCGGCCGGGCCGGCGGCGGCGGCTTTTTTGAGCCAACCTTGCTGCACGAGCGGCTCCCAACTTGGGGCGGAACCGGATTCGCGGTAGATTTTCGTGTAGGCAGAGCGTTCGGAGATTTCGATGGTGCCATCCGTGCCCATGAACGATTCGGCATAGCCGCCACCCGCGCTGGTGGTGGTGAGAACTTGGTAGAACGCCCTCGCCCCGCCTTCCGGCGTTTCGTAGTCGAAAATGCACATGACATTGTCGAAATGCTCGCGGTCTTTGAAGTAGTCGCAACCGCCCGAGGCGATCACGGACTTTGGCGGACCGCCGAAGAACCAGTTGAAGATGTCGATCTGGTGAGCACCGAGGTCGGAAATCGGCCCACCAGAGAGGTCTTTGTAAAGGCGCCAGTTGAGAAAGCGGCGCTGGAGTTCCTCATCCGACAAATTCTCGTTGGGACGGCCGTAACCGTATTTGAGAAGCGTTTCCTTGTTGGGAAGAATTTTAGCAGGAACTGTGATATCGCGGGAGGAGCTGACCGCGCGGTTCCAGTGCGCGTTGGCATTGATGATCCGACCGCAGATTTTGTGGCGTTGGATGAGTTCCTTGAGCGTGTAAATGTAGCGGGGGTTGCTGCGGCGCTGGTGGCCGATCTGGCAGAGCTTGCCGGTTTCATCCATCGCCTTCACCATCGAACGCGCGCCCTCAAGGCTATTGGACATCATTTTCTCGCAATAGACATGCTTGCCAGCTTGCAAAGACATGACCGTGTGCGGGGCGTGCCAGAAATCCGGGGTGGTCACGATCACGGCGTCGAGATCCTTCTCCTTCTCGAGCATGTCGGCGGCGTCGATGTAGCGTTTCGGGTCATAGCCGAAGCGGGAGCGGATGCGGCCATAGGCAGCACCCACGCGGTCCTTCATGATATCGCAGACGGCGGTGTAGCGAAGGCCTGGAATGTTCACCATCGCATTGAAAAGGACTTCGTGCTGTTTGCCGCAGCCGATGAAGCCCACGTTAATCATGTTCGACGGGGCCTCGGCGCCGCCGACCGCTTTGAGTATCGAGGGTGCGCCAAGCACGAGTCCCGCACCGGCGAGCACGCTTTTATGCAAGAAGCTTCGCCGGGTCATGCCAGCATTATCCAAGGAGGTCAGATTTTCCATCGGCTAGTGAGTTCGAATTTATTGTATTTGGAGTAAAAAAGCATGAGAGCGATCAACGTGATGTGGATCCCAAGCCAGGCGACGCCGGAGTTTTCGTTGATGAGGATCAGACCGAAGGTCAAGCTGGCGTAGAGCAACCCCATCGCGAAAAGCGTGAAACGGGTAGCAAAACCAACAAGGAGGGCCAACCCTAGGAGAATCAAGGACGGCCCGAGAATGACGTCGTAGAGTTTCAAGGCCGGCCCGGGCAGGAGCGGTTCGGACGCAAATTTTTCCATCAGCGCTTTGGGCACCCCGTGATAATAGGCGAAACCATACACTTTCGTCGCCGTGGCATCAGTGAGGCCGTAGGAATTCACCGCCCCGTCGATCATCACGGATTTGTCGGAAACTGTCGTGCCCGCATATTTTTCGAGCCCTGCGACAATGGCCCGCAGGGCAAGCCAGATTCGGAGAAGAAGAACGCCCAAAGTGGCGCCTAGATCGCAGGGAAGTTTTGATTCGGATGATGGCTCTGGATTCATGATTTGTGTGAAAGAGTGCTAAAAGAATAGGGGGAATAGCTGATCGAAATTTCTACCACATTACCTTGAATGTGTCTTGTATTTTATCGTTTATTTTTTGTATATTTTGGATAGTTTCAAACAAAGCCCCCTCCCACCGCCCTTGCATGCCATGACGCTTGCCATGGATGCAAAAAAGCGCCTTTCTCAAAGTGAGTTCAGGGAAAAAATATCCGGTTTTTTAGAAAAAAATAGTGATGAAGGCCAGCTGAGTATTTACGTCCAATGCAGGCGTCACCAGACATACAAATCCATGAAAACTCTATTTCCTGAAAATCTCGCC
>RFZT01000017.1 GCA_009920585.1 bacterium | reverse complement strand
CAGACGCGATGCGTTGGGTGTTTTTTCGAAGTCATGGAATGAGGCGATGATCCCGATGCCATTGGTCTGGGCGCAAGTGGCGACGTCCTTCAACCCCGATAGCGATCGCACCTCGATATCCACAAGCGCGGCCGATGGAAGAAGGCTCAATAGAAGTTCCCTCCGTCGTGCCTGGTTGAGTGCGTTTTTGCCGCCCTCCAGCGGGTGGCGGGCGGTAATGATCCACGGGATATGGGATTTTGGGATTTTACCCCCAAGAAAATCGGCCCGCCATTCCAAGTAATCCACCACGCCTTGCGGAAGACGTTTCGCCGCGCTGAAGGCCTCCGGTGAATCGACGATTCCGACGATAGCGGCCAACTTGCGGTCAGTGAGGTTCACTTTTTTCCCCTTCATTTCCCCATCTCACTACACAGCTCTGGGAGTAAAAGAAAGGAGCGAAAGTGCGGAGGGTATTTCCGCGCCAAGTAGTCAATCGCTCTTGCCAAGGGAGGTAGCTTTTATATCCTGCACAACTCTTATATGAAATTTGCGACCTTATTATTCCTTGCACAAGCAGCGCCAGCCGAGCAACCGAACCCACTCATCTCGATGGCTCCCTTGGTTTTTATTTTTGTTATCTTTTACTTCCTCCTTATCCGTCCGCAGCAAAAGAAGGCGAAAGCACATTCCCAACTCGTGGAATCCATCAAAACCGGCGATCAAGTGGTCACTAATGCCGGAATCCATGGAGTCGTCGCGAATGTGAAGGACAAAACTCTCACCATCAAAATTGCTGACAACGTGAAGGTGGAGTTTGACCGCGCCGCTGTGGCTGCTGTTCTCAAACCTGCTGACGCTCCCGCTGCCTAATTTCTAGAAACTCCGTTGGCCCCTAGCGCTACCTAAACTCTCACTATAAGATGACACCTGTACTCACTTTTGCTTTTGGCCTGCTTTTGCTGGTTCTTTTCGGTTGGTATTTTGCCAGCGACATTCCAGCTCGCAAACGGTGGTTGGGTTTGATTCTTACCATGCTTCTCACGGCGTTCTGTGTGGAGCAGATCGTCCCGCCCACCAAGAAAATACGTCTCGGTTTGGACCTGCAGGGGGGCACGTCTTTCCTCATTCGTCTCGTTCCGCAGACGGAGACGGGCATCACCCCCGCATTGCTTGAGCAGGCTGTGGAAGTCATTCGTAAGCGTATTGACCAATACGGGGTGAGTGAGCCCGTTATTACGCCACAAGGGAAAGATCGTATCTTGGTTCAGATCGCGGGATTGGATACGAAGCAAATCGAGGAAGCTAAATCACAACTCCAACGTGTGGCCAAGCTGGAGTTTGCCATTGTCGATGATGGCGGTCCCGCCCACGTGAAGCGGATTCAGGATGGGGAAGAAGTGATGGATCCATCCTATGTTCTTAAGCCATATAAGGTCTCCAAAACATCGAAAGAAGAGGTTCAGATTCTAGTGAAGCGCCGTGCGGCTATGACGGGCGAATATGTAACGAAGGCCTTCGCTTATTTTGATCAACAAGGGTATGGAGTTTCGCTCACGCTCAATGCCGAAGGGGCCAAAATTTTTGACGAAGTGGCGAGGCAGAATAAAGGCCGTCAGATGGCGATCCTTCTTGATGGCGAAGTGATCTCGGCTCCGGTCCTCCAGACCGATCATTTCGGTGGACGTGCCCAAATCACAGGTCATTTCACGGATAAGGAAGCCCGTGAACTCGCGAGTGCTTTGGAAAACCCGCTTCGCGTTCCAGTTCAAATTGAGGAAACCCGGAGCGTGTCACCTACGCTGGGGTCAGATTCGATTCGCAGCGGCGTTCTGGCAGGTGTGTCCGGCCTTATTCTGGTGATGGCCTTTACGTTTCTTTACTATCGCTTTGCCGGATTGGTCGCGATCGTGGGACTCTTGATCAATATCGTCCTCTTGCTTGGAGCGATGGCGATGTTCAACTTCACCCTCACTTTGCCGGGTATTGCGGGCATTATTTTGACCATTGGTATGGCGGTGGATGCCAACGTTCTTATCTTTGAGCGTTTGCGCGAAGAGATGGCGGCGGGTAAGTCGCTTCCGACCGCTCTGGCTGGCGCCTACGACAAAGCATTCAGCGCCATTTTTGACGCGAATGCCACGACCCTCATTACCGCGCTGATCCTCTTCTGGCAGGCCAGCGGGTCCGTGAAGGGCTTTGCGGTGACACTCACCCTCGGCATCGTTGCGTCGATGTTCTCCGCGCTTCTCTTTACTAGAACGGCTTTCCGTTGGTTGGTGGAAAAAGGGGGGCTCAAATCCTTGCGAATGCTTGACCTTGTTACAGACAAGAAATTTGACTTCTTGGGCAAGCGCCATTTGGCCGTGATCTTTTCTGTCCTGATGATCGGGGGATCGATTGGGATCTTTGCGGTTCGTGGAGAGAAAAATTTCGGCATCGATTTTCGTGGCGGGGATCTTTTGATCGTGGATTCCGCGAAGCCGATCACTGTGCCGGAAGCCCGTTCCGCGATCAATGATGCGGGAGTTGTGATCCAGTTTGAACGCGAGGGCACGAAGGAAGTCCTCACGTTCCGAAGTGCGCAAGGAACTTCCGATGTCTTGCTCAAGCAACTTCAGACTTCGTTCCCGGATCGCGGATTGGTTTCCATCGGTCAAGATACGGTGGGACCTCAGATCGGCATGGAGTTCGCCAAGTCGGCACTCATTGCCTTGGGTTTGGGAATGGTGGGCATCTTTTTGTATGTCACGCTTCAGTTTGAGTTTTCCTTCGCGCTCGGGGCCGTGGTGGCCTTGCTTCACGATATCATTATCACCATCGGGGTTTTTGCTCTCATCGGCGGCGAGTTATCCTTGGTGATGGTGGGCGCGATCCTGACGATTGCCGGATACTCTATCAACGACACGATTGTCGTATTTGATCGTATTCGCGAAGGCCTCAAGAATGGAGAACGGGGGTCCATCCAGACCATTATGAATACCAGCATCAATGAGACTCTCGGTCGGACCTTGCTCACGGGTGGCACGACGCTTCTTTCGGTCGGTGCGCTTTATTTCTTCGGTGGCACGGTGCTGCGTGACTTCTCGTTTGCTATCCTTGTGGGTATTCTCGTAGGCACTTATTCCTCTGTTTATGTGGCTTCGCCAGTCGTGCTTTGGGCCTCCAAACTTCGCGGAAAGAGCGTTCGTCGCGAGGTTCTCGAGACCGAGGCTCTCAAAAAAGCTTAAGCTGACTTTACGCTCATCAGCGGGGTGGTTGTACTTCGATGATGAGCGCGGTCGTATTATCCCGACCTGAAGATTCCACAGCGGACTTGACGAGTTGGCGGGCGGGTTCCTCGGCGCGAATATTGAGGATCTCTTCGAGGTGGGAATTGTATAGCCCATCTGTAACGCCGTCCGTGCAGAGCAAAAATCGGTCGCCTGGTTCGATGCCAATAGCTCCGACCTGAGGTTCGACGAATTGATGGCCGCCCCCAAGCGCTTTCTGCAAAACGTTGCGTCGCGGGTGAGTTTTGGCCTCTCTTTCGTTGATCTGACCATTTCGGTAGAGCCAACCGACATAGGTGTCATCTTCCGATACCTGCTTGAGACCCCCGGAAGAAGGCAGCAGGTAGATGCGACTGTCACCGATATGTGCAAAATACACCCATCCTGGAGTGAACCAACACAGGCTGAGTGTGGCTCCCATGCCATGGCATTCCTCGTAGCAAGAGCCCAAATACAAGAGGGCCTTGTGAATTTCGGCGAAGAGTTCCTGGAGGACATCGCTGAACCCGATTTCAAGGCCGGTTGCATTCTGACGGAACAATCGAGGGATGAGCCCCGTGATTTTTTCAACGGCAATCTTGCTCGCAAATTCGCCCGCCATGGCGCCACCCATCCCGTCGCTAACGGCAAAAATATAATCACTGGTTCCGGAGTCGGCCTCGCCGATTTTGCCAAGATGGCGGACTCCAGTTGCGTCCACAGCGAGACCCAAAAAAGAATCTTCGTTATTTTTCCGAACTTTTCCGCAGTCCGTGTGCCCGGACCACATCAAATGATAGGCGGGGGCGTCTGGTTTCATTCGCTAGGAGAATCGGCAAGAATTGTCGAGAATTCAAAATCGATAAGGCAAAAGCGTCCATCGGTCTGGCGGTAGGTGACATTACGCAATTCCGCATCATCATGACGGACTCCGTATTCCTGCAGTTCATTAAAAAGTTCAATCAATCTCTCCGAATCCAAGTGTTCGACTCGGGCGCCACAGCTGGAGGTAATGATTTTTAGCTGCTCGGGATCGCTTTCCAAAAGCCGTGGGACGAAGGGGCATTTTTTTTCTTCAAGGTAACGCAGAACACGAACCTCGTTGGTAAAGCGTTCCTGTGCCAACGGGCCACGAAATTGTTTGTAAACCCTGCCATCATACCCAATCCGAACAGTAGCCCTGCCTGTGTCTTTAACCTGATTCATTCCTGAGACAGATTCGGTCGCTTTGGTCGGGTGGCAAATCAAAAGCATCTTTCTAGTTCGAGTGGGGTTTTGCCCATCGATAAAAAAAGCGCTTACTTTTTCAGTTTCATCCTTAGGAAGGTCGGTACGTCCAAGTCTTGACCCTCCACTATCGTCGGTTCGATCTTGTCAAATCGTCCGCGAGTGACCGGGTCTAAAGGCAACAAGGGTTGCAGTACTTTCGGGGCTGGGGCCTTTTCCGGCGGATGGGCTGTATGCGCAACAGGCATTTCGAAAAAAGGCGCCTCTATTTGCTCTGGTTTGCTTGCTGGCGGTACCGTTGGCTGGCTCTGGGTGAGGGCAGCTAAATCAGGCGTCACTTTGGCCGGTACGCTCGTCCGCTTCGCCGCACCGCACCGGCCAATGATGGCAACGGTGAGCGGGGAGGAGTGATCGTGGGTGGCACTTACGCCGAGATTCAACATCGCCGATGGGGATAGATTGTTGGAGATCTCACGCATGATCTCGGACACCTCTTCCATGCTTAAAGAGGGCGGGCCTGAAATGTGAACGAGGAGTCTTCCAGCGTCGTGCAAGAGGCGTCCGCGGTCGAGAAGAGGGCTGCGAAGAGCGCTCTCGAGCGCGTGGTGCCCACGATTTTCTCCGTTCGCTTCGCCGCATCCAAAAAGGCAGGAGTCATCGCTGTGTCTGAGAACAGTGAGCATGTCGGGCACGGATACCGGTATGGGCCCAGTGCTTGTGACGATACGATTGAGACTCGAGATGGAGCGGAACAGCAAGTTGTCGCAAATCGCAAATGTTTCACGGACCTCGGCGTGAGGTTCGATGAGTTCCGACATGCGATCATTTTCAAAATGCAGGATGGCATCTGCGAAGCGGGTGATATCGCGAAGGGATGCCGCAGCCTGTTGAGAGCGGCGTCGACCCTCAAAGGAAAAGGGAGACGTGACCACCGCTATGACGAGGGAGCCGTTTTGTTTGGCCATCTCTGCCAAGAGTGGCGCTGCGCCTGACCCCGTGCCTCCACCAAGGCCGGCACAGATGAAAATGATGTTTGCACCCGCGATGGCGCGTTGGATTTCTCCCGCTGACTCTTTAGCTGCGTCCAAGCCGATTTCGGGATCGCCTCCGGTTCCCAATCCATGGGTGGTCATTTGTCCCATGGAGATTTTTTTTGAGGCCAGAGTATTCGAGATCGATTGTTGGTCGGTATTGATCGCCAGCGATTCCATCGGGAAGCCTGCCTGCGAGATCAGGCGGTCCATGATGTTTATCCCTGCATTTCCTAGGCCGATGAGGAGTGATTGCGGTTCACTTTGGCGAGCTAGGTATCTGGGGTAGGTGATCATATCAGATGAAGCTTTCTTGTGATGGAACTAATGAAGCGATTCAAAAAGGATTCCTGCGGAGCATCGGCATCAACGGCATGAGCGTATTTGACTAATCCGATGCAGGTTGAAAGTTGGGGGTTATCAAATGCCGATGTCGGACCTGTGATTGACTGGGCGTGGGCGAAGTGAACTGGAACTTCGAAGACGCTTTCCGCTACCTCGCGGACCCCTTTGATGAGGCTGCAGCCGCCAGTGAGTATGATGCCGGATCCTAAAAGATGAATAGGAACGACCTCTTGAATCCGGTTGCGAAGGATGCCGAAGAGTTCGTGCAGACGCGAGTGGATGATGAGATTGAGCATGCTGCGATCAATTTCTTTTCCGGAAAACCCAGTGTCATTCTTGAGGGTGATCTTTTCCGTGCCGGAGAGGTTTTCTAGAATCGCTGAACCCTCTTCGATTTTGAGTTTCTCGGCCCGTGTGATGGGAATTCGCAGCCCGATGCAGAGGTCATTGGTGATGTGGTCGCCGCCGATGGCGATCACACCGCTTTGGCGAACGGCCCCGTTTTCATAAACAATGTAGTCGGTTACCCCGCCGCCGATATCAATAACAACAACGCCGGATGCTTTTTTCTGGTCATCCAAGATGGTGTGAGCGGACGCCACGGAGTTGACCACTACGTCTTCCACGTCGATTCCAATTTTGCGGACGCAGCGGATGGTGCTTTGGATCCGGTTTACGACGCCGTGAATGATGTGATAATCGGCTTCCAGTTTCGAGCCACCGATCCCGATCGGGTCGATCACGCCCTCGCGACCATCGACATAGTATTGCTGCAAGATGGAGTGAAGGATGTCGTTGTCCTTCGGCAGACTGACTTCCTTGTCTTTCGAGGCGATATCTTCGATTTCCTTCTCCGTGATTTCGCCCCCGCCTTCGATAGTGACGGAGCGTCGATGGTTTGAACTCTCGATGTGGCTTCCTGTGACCGCTAGCCAGACGCTTTTGATCTCGTGGTCACTGCGTTCCTCGGCATCGGAAAGAGCATCGTGAACACAGTTTGATGCATTTTGAAAATCGACGATTTCACCTTTCCGCACACCTCGGGACGGACTCTCGCCCACACCAAGGAGGCGGACTTCGCCATCTCTCCGGCACTCTGCGACAACAGCACAAACTTTGGTTGTTCCGATTTCCAGACCGACATGGATCTTTTCGCGAGCCATCAGTTTTTCTTTCCTTTTGATTTTTGCGGGTTGGATTTGGTTTTTTCGGAGCTTTCTTGGCGTTTTGTAGGGGAGGGCACCGAATTCATTACAAATTTAACAGGCGTATTTTTCCGAGCCATCAAGTTGACGGATTCGAGTTCCCTTCCGGTCTCGCGGCAATGTTCGAGAAGTCGCCGTAGTTTTTCGAGTTGGGTGGCAAAATCATCGGAAGCAAATTTGATATGAGCATTTTGATCGGTAATGGCATCGATGCAGTATCCCTTTGTGATATTGAGCGATCGAATCACGAGTAGCGAATCGACTGAATTGCGTGCGATGGAGAGAAGCGTCAGAGCTTTTTTAAGGTCGTCGTTATGGAGAGACTCGGGATCACCGATTTCTTTGGGATTAACTCCATAGATCACTGGTAACTGATGATAGGAAGAGGTGATCAAAAGCGGCTTCATGAGTAGGCCGTTGGTATCGACCAGATCCATGTTTGTTGGATCGTAGGGTGTTAATGGGTCTGTTGCAGGAGAAACCCATGCGACTGGAGTTCGCGAGGTGAGGGTGATCTTGACCGTCGAAGGCAAGATGCGTTCGATGTAGACATCTGCGACCATGGGAATGGATCGGAGAGATTTTTCTGTAGCGGAGAGATCGATGCCAAAAATATTTTCACCTATTTCAATGCCTGTTCTGGCAACGAGATCTTCACCGGTGATCACATCATCTAACTCGAGATTGAGTTCACGGAGGTTATAGGCCGGATTGCAGTAGAAAAACTTATCCAGAGCCTTGTTTGCACCGAACCAAGTGAATCCGCAGACCAAAGCGACAATGAGAGCAATGACAGATAGCTTGGCCGCGATTTCTTGGCGCTTGCGCCGCGCAGTAGTCGAGCGAATCCTGACATTAAGCAGTTGTCGACCCCTGTTGGATCTTCTGACGCATTCATCTCTGGTTGTTCCGATGGTCATTATCTGTGTTTCTTGGCCAAGGAGAGCCCTGCGATCTCCTCGCAGAGGGATGAATAGTCGAGGCCTGCCACGGCAGCAGCTTTGGGAAGGAGGCTTAATTCTGTCATGCCTGGGATCGTGTTGATCTCCAAAACACTCATAGATCCGTCTGGTGCGAGCAGGATGTCCACGCGGGAATAAACCTCCAGATCAAGTGCGTGGTGGGCGGCAAGAGCCGTTTGTTGAACGCGGAGCGCAAGCTCAGGGCTTAGTGGGGCTGGAACAAAATACTCCGAGGCCCCGCTGGTGTATTTGTTGTCGTAATCATAAAAGCCATCCTTCGGAACAATCTCGACTACGGGTAGTGCGACTTTGCCGAGGATGCCCACGGTCAATTCACGGCCTGGGAAAAATGCTTCTACCAGAATTTCGTCTCCATATTTGAAGCAATCCTCCAACGCCGAAGCCAAGGATTCAGGGTTTCGTACAATATGGACTCCGACACTGGATCCCTGTTGCGGAGCCTTCACTACATAGGGGAGTTCCATGCGAGGGCTTTCTCCTGCACGAATCGAATGCCAAGTCGAGGTGGGAACGCCGGCGCGGTCGAAGCATTCCTTGGTTCGGATTTTATCGAAGGCCGTGCGACTGCCATTGATGCCTTCACCAGTGTAGGCGATTCCGCGATGGCTCAGGATTTCCTGTATCTGCCCGTCTTCACCGAAGGTGCCGTGGATGATGTTAAAAGCCAGTTCGGTGCCTTCAGGGAGATGGAATTCTGGGCCAGTGACATCGATTTCGTGAACTTCTGCCCCGCAGATGTGGAGAGCTTTTGCGACAGCTGTCGCCGATCGCAGCGACACGTCGCGTTCTTTCCCCGGTCCCCCCTTGAGCAGGGTGACTTTTTTGCCTTTCAAAATACCGGAATACATTTTCATAAATCCACTCCCACGATTTGAACCTCGGTTTCGAGGGAAATGCCTCTGTTACGCTCGGCAGCTGTCTGGATTTCGTGGATGAGAGTAAGTACATCCTGCGCTGTAGCGCCTCCATCGTTCACGATGAAGTTACCATGAATATCAGATACCCTTGCTGAGCCGATCGCGAAGTTTTTGAATGCCAGTTCCTCGATGAGTTTACCAGCAGGAATACTTGCGGGATTTTTAAAAATACAACCGGCACTCGCGGCTACAGGTTGGCTCTGACGGCGCTTATTAAGTGATTCTGCCATCACGGCGTCGATCTCATCCTTTGTTCCAACTTGTCCGCGCATCACCGCTGAGAGAGCGTAGTTCTGACGGAGTGTTGTCACGTTACGGTAATGGACATCCATTTCCCCCGGAGTTTTGACAAAAATATTACCATCTTGATCGCAAAAGCGGACGCGGACGATCTGGTCGAATGTTTGGATACCCATCGCGCCGGCATTCATGCGCAGCCCCCCACCGAGGTTGCCAGGAATCCCTTCCATCCACTCAAAGCCTGCGATATCGGCATTGCGAGCCAGCGCGCTGAGTTGCTTGAATTTGACGCCTACACCTGCGGTGATTTCCGTTCCATTCACCTCATGGCGTTGGAATTCCCCTCGCGAAAGATGGGCGACTACGCCAGGGATGCCTCCGTCTCGTACCAGTAAGTTCGACCCGCGGCCCATGACCATGAATGGGATATCCTCGTCGAAGCAGTATCGAACGAGGTCGGCAAAGCCTTCCTCTGTCTCGGGCTCCACCCAGTATTGCGCAGGGCCCCCGATTCGCATGGTCGTGTGCTTGGAGAGGGGTTCATAAAGTCGAATCGAACCATCGCGCATGATCTCCTGCAGCTGAGCTTTAGTCTGCAGGTCTTTGGCGAGTCGTTTCCCAGCCTCATGGATATTTCCAGCTCCCAAGCTGATGACGAGGTCGCCATCCTCAAGCACGCAGGCCGCTGCTTGGTGGATTTTATTTAAATCGGCGACATGAACGGCGGAGGGGTGTCCGTGTGCGATCATCGCGTCCACAATGGTCTGGCCGGAGATGCCTGGAATCGGCTTTTCACTGGCCGGATAAATGTCGGCTACAAAAACATGGTCGGCTAAGTCAAAGGCGCGTCCGAATTCCTCTTTGAGCGCTTGTGTGCGCGTGTAGCGATGAGGTTGAAATATGGCCACGATGCGCTTGTGTCCGCCGGTTCGAGCCGTGGCGAGAGTCGCAGCAATCTCGGTCGGATGGTGCCCGTAGTCGTCGACGATGAGGTTTTTCTCGGACTCGTAAATCACTTCGAATCTTCGTTTGGCTCCGCGAAATGTGGCAAGCGAAGCGGCCATCTTATCAAATGAGACGCCGATTTCGGACGCCAGCGCAATGACGGCGAGTGCATTGACTGCATTATGAACGCCAGGAATGTTGAGGGTAATTCTGCCCAGGGTGACGCCCTGACGCTGCACGCTGAATTCGGATTTGAAGTTGGCGGTCGTTAAATCGGTGATTCTGTAAAAAGCGGAATCTGACTGACCATAGGAAATGGATCGAGGGGCTTTAGCGCAGACTCTTCGCGCGCCCTCATCATCCGCGCAGTAAAAAATATGCCCGCTCGTCTGGGACACCAATTTTGTATAAACGGCGTCAATAGCGCTCAGATCCTTGTAAAAATCCAGATGCTCAGCCTCGATGTTGAGAACGATCGCATGGTGGGGATGGTAGTTGATTAAGGTCCCATCACTCTCGTCGCCTTCGGCTACAAAATATTCCCCTTCGGAATCCCATCTGGCGTTGGTGCCGAGAATGGGAATTTCGGCACCGACGTAATGGGAGGGCTTAAGTCCTCCGCCTCGCAATACATGGGCAGCCATCGCTGAAGTGGTCGTTTTTCCATGCATGCCACAAACGATAATGCCCTTGCGGGATGCCATCATGGCTGCAAGCGCATCGGCCCTTCGCGCCATAGGAATTCTGCGCCGGACGGCCTCATCGAATGCCGGATTGCCGGCTTTGATCGCGGAGGAATATAAGACGATCTCCGCATCGCTGACGCATTCGGCGGAGTGAGGAGAGTGAAATCTGAGGCCTTTTTTCTTGAGGCGATCAACTTCGACGGTATCGACTTTGTCTGATCCGCTCACGTGATGTCCTAGTCCGAGAAGAAGGGCGGCGATGCCGCTCATGCCAGATCCTGCAACACCGATCAAGTGGATGCGGCGTGGGGTTCCTGAAGTCAGGTTTGCGCGTAAGTCCTCCGCTTTCACTTCGATGCCTCCCATACGGCTTTTTCCATCACATCGGCCACATTCGATGCTGCGGCTCCTGGAGCTATCTTCCTTGCCAATGCGGACATTTTGTCTCGCTTGTCGCTATCTTTCAGCAAAGTCGCAATCAGGTTAGCGAAGATTTCTGGTGAGGCTTCTTTTTCGGCCACCAATTCAGCTGCGCCGGCTTGGGAGTAAATCTCGGCATTGGCTTTCTGGTGGTCGTCCGTCGCAAATGGGTAGGGGATAAGAATCGATGGAAGCCCGAACTTGGAAATCTCACTCAAACTTGAGGCGCCAGCTCGTGAGATGACAAGGTCTGAAGCGGAGTAGGCTTCCTCCATGCGATGATGAAAGGGAGCGACATAATGCGGAATATCGTCCCGCTGGTAATTTGCTGCAGCCAGGCGGTCATCATTTTTTCCTGTGAGGTGGATGATTTGAATTCCGGAACCGGCAAGAATTGGAGCGCTTTTGAAGAGCAGTTGGTTGATGCCACTGGCTCCCTGACTTCCGCCCGTGACTAAAAGCGTATGACGTGAGGGGTCGAGTCCGAACACCTTCATTGCCTCTGCCCTTTCGAGGGGGCTGCCAAGGTTCCGGCGGACCGGTGTGCCCGTGTTAATACACTTTGCTGAGGGAAACCGTTGGCGGGTTTCTTCAAAGCCAATCAGGACTGATGTCGCGAATTTTGCGGCGAGGCGGTTGGCGCGACCTGGGATGGCATTCGACTCATGGACAAAGCAAGGCAGGCCCTTCATGCGGGCAGCGAGGATGGGTGCGGTTGAAGTGAATCCCCCCATGCCAAGGACGACTGATGGTCGGAACTTCCGATAAATCTTTTTGCACTGACTGTAACTCTCCCAAAAACGACGGATAAATCCAACGAATGCGGGTGAGACGATGTTGCTAGGCATTCCTACCGAAGGAAGTTTTTCAGCACGAAACTCCGGATGGTCTCGTAGGGCCGTAGCATCGATTTCTTTTTCCGATACGAAAAGTAAAACCTCATGCCCGCGATCATGAAGCGTCTCAGCAACGGCCAAGCCCGGAAATAAATGCCCGCCGGTTCCACCGCAGGCGATGATCGCTCTAAATGGAGAAGGTTGACTCATGCTCGCGGCTCAATGTGCGGTCGCAGTAGCGTTGGCGCTGAAAGCGATTCAAATGGTTTGCCCTGAAGGTGGATGTTTACAAGCAGTCCAATGAGAGCCAAGCAGACGCAAAGATTCGATCCGCCATAGCTAATAAAAGGCAGTGGCATGCCTTTGTTAGGCAAAAGGGATGTGGTGACGCCGATATTCACGGCCGCTTGCAGAGTGATCATCACGACCGAGCCGAAGCCCAGAAGCATTCCGAAACGATCTTTTGCATTCAGAGCCACGAGGGCTCCGCATAGGCATATGCAGAGGTAGGCGGCGACAGTCAGAGCCGTGAATTTCAATCCCAGTTCCTCGCCCACCATCGGAAAAATGAAATCGGTGTGCGCGTAGGGAAGGTAGAGCATTTTTTGCCGTCCTTCGCCGAGGCCCAATCCATCAAAGCCACCTGAACCAAAGGCGATGAGGGCTTGCCATTGCTGGAGTCCTTCCCCGAGGGCGTATTTTTCGGGCTCCATAAATGCCAACAGGCGGCCGTGGCGCTCAGATATATTAAAAGCCAGAAAGGCGATTCCTGCGAGGCCTGCTCCAATGAGTGTCGCCATCCAGCGTAATGCGGCTCCAGCCACGAACATCACGGCCACAGCAGTTCCTCCGATGAGCGCTGTATTGCCCATGTCTACTTCGAGTAAAATCAGAAGCATCAGCAAACCAAGGATGCACATGGGATAAAGGAGTCCTGTTTTGAAGTTCTCGAATGAGATGTCGGTTCTTGAATACCACCAAGCTAGAAAGAATAGAGCGGCTACCTTGGCGAGTTCGCTGGGCTGAAATGTCATTCCGATCTTGATCCAGCGAGACGATCCGTTGATTCGCATTCCGACGTGGGGAACAAAACAAAGGAGGAGCAAGAGAGCTGCTGCGCCAAAAAAAGCCCACCAATATTTTTGCCATAAATGGTAATCGAGGTAGGCGGCGCCGATTCCGAATACGGACGCGATTCCCAGCCACATGCATTGACGCTTTACAAAAAAGTATATGTCTCCGTGGCTATCTTGGGCAAAGGCGCTTGTGCTGAAAAGCATGACCAATCCGAGTGCAATCAGCCCCGCCACCATCAATAGCAGGAGATATATCGCGTTTCTTTGCATTTCCTCGTGGGGGCTCGGTTCCTTAAGGGACTTTGATCGTTTGCCCGATCTTCAACTTACGCGGGTCATCAATGTTGTTCGCCTTCATAAGGGTCTCTTGTGAGACTTTAAGTTTTTTGGCTATTGAAATTGGGGTATCTCCCTTCGCTACGATGTAGCTCGCTGGCGTAGAGGTTGCTTTCTCTGGCGCAGCCTCTGTTTTCGCTTGGGGTTTAGCTGATGCGATCTCGGGGGCTTTTACGGGTGGAGCTTTGGCAACGATCGAGGGAGCGGAGGTCGTTTTTTCGACCACTGGTTTGGCTTCTGTTTCAGCCGTCTTGGGCATGCTTCCCACCGTCAATACCTGTCCCACATGGAGAACGGCTCCAGGTGCGAGTTCGTTGAGTTTTTCGATATTCGCAATGCTCGTGTTTGACTTCGAAGCGATCCGCTTAAGGGTATCCCCAGCGACGACGGTGTATGTTTTTGGAACTGTTGCAGGTTTAGCGGCGACGACTGGCGGCGAGAGCTTCCGCTTTGCTTGCGCTTTTCGCTTTCGAATGCTCCTTGAATTGGCTGAAGCCATAAATGCCGCCCACAGCAATAACGTGGAGAACGAGTACAACGAGAAAAGCCTGTGAAAGCTTCATGCCGGGTTCGCTCTCCCCTTCGTATTCATTGATCTCTTCCGCTCTCGATGCGGCTCGTGCATGGAGTTTTTTGCGTTGAACGACACGGCCGGATGTGCGTTTGGGTGCAGGTTGGGATTTCCAGAGTTGCATGGTGTTTTTTATTGGGTGGTTTTTGTTTTTAGTTTTTGAACGAGTGATTTGAAAATATTACCACGCTCCCCGTAATTGCGGAACATGTCGAAGGATGAGGTCCCTGGTGAAAAGAGAACCGCATCTCCTGGCTGTGCCAATTCTGAGGCCAAAGAAACAGCTTCCTCGAGTGTATCCACGGCATGGCATTGGGTTTGCTTCCAAGAAGCGGCTATGCGGTGCCTCATTTCTCCGATCAGAATGGCAGCTCTCGATTTATCATGAACAAGATCGGCGTTTTCGTCGAACTCAAATCCTTTGTCTTTTCCTCCTGCGATGAGGATGAGCGGACGGGTTTGCGAGCGGATCGCCATCTGCATCGCGTCGAGATTGGTAGCCTTTGAATCATTGATCCATTTAACGCCATCAAGGTCGCGAACAAATTCGCAACGATGTACGGGCGGCGTGTAGCTGGCAATGGCTGCTGCCATGCTTTCCAGATCCAGATTGAGAGCCATTCCGATGCCCAGTGCCGCCATGATGTTTTCGGCATTGTGAATCCCGTGGAGGTGGGTTGTCTCTTGATCAATGACAGGATGGTTGCGGAATAGGATCGTCGTGTTTTTTAAGGTAAAATCTGCCACATCGCTTACTGCGCTGAAGGTGATTTTTTTGGCCTCCGTGCTTTGGACTTCAGATTGGGCATTAACGACCAGAAAATCCTCTGACGTGAGGTTTTTAAAAATCTGCAATTTTGCATCCCGGTATTCCTCCATGTTTGCATAGCGGTCGAGATGGTTGGGGCTCAAATTCAGCCACGCGGCGACCTTGGGATGAAATGTTTTTATCGTTTCGAGTTGGAACGAACTGACCTCGAGAACCATCACGTCAAGGTTGTGGCTTTCCCGAACGGCTTTGGCAAATGGCAGGCCGATATTTCCACTCGCCATGGTTCGGATTCCACATTGCTGAAGAATGTGCGTGCAAAGTTCGGTCGTTGTCGTTTTTCCGTTTGTGCCCGTAATGGCAACCACGGGACAGGTGCACTCTTGAAAAGCCAACTCAAGCTCTCCGATAATGGGAATGCCTTTGGAGGCGATGTTTCGCACCAAAGGAACCGCAGGATCAATGCCTGGGCTTAAGATGGCCACATCGTAGTCCGAGGGATCGACGTCGGCTTCTGGACCGATAAGAATATGCGCTCCGCGTTTTTTGAGCTCCTCTCCTTTGGCTCGAATCGCAGGAGAGTCACATGATTCGCTGATTGTGACTTGAGCGCCTTCTTCCATCAAAAGCGTAGCGGCGGCCTCGCCACTGTGGCCGAGTCCTAGAACTACTACTTTTTTTCCGCTGTGAATCATTATCGTTAACGCAATTTCAGTGTGGCTAAACCAAGAAGGGCAAAGAGGACCGAGAGAATCCAGAAACGCACTATCACGGTATTTTCCTTCCATCCGCTCAATTCAAAGTGGTGATGGATGGGTGACATTTTGAAAATCCGCCGACCAGTGAGCTTGAAGCTGGCTACTTGAATAATGACGGACATGGCTTCGATGACGAAGACCCCGCCGACGATGACAAGAAGGATTTCCTGTTTGCAGCAAATGGCGACGGATCCAAGCATTCCGCCGATCGCGAGAGATCCTGTATCGCCCATGAAGACGCGTGCTGGGTGTGCATTCCACCACAAAAAACCAAGACAGGCACCCAGAAGAGCGACGCAGAGTACGGCCAGTTCGCCGGAGTAGGCGACATAGGGAATTTGAAGGTAAGAAGCCGCTTTGATATTGCCGGCCACATAGACCAGCACTGCGTAGGTGGCGGCAACGGTCGCGGTGCAACCGGTGGCCAATCCATCAAGTCCATCGGTTAAGTTGACTGCATTCGATGTTCCGACGATCACCAATAAAAAGAAAATAAAGCTAAACAATCCCATGCTCGGAAGCAGGGGGTCTTTGATGAAGGGGAAATAAAGTTGCTGCGCAATCGTAGAAACCTTGGGGTTCAATAGAAGGAACACCGTGAATATGCCTGCCAGTAGGCATTGGAGAGCAAACTTCATTCGGCTGCTGATACCATCGGAGCTTTTTTTGCTCACCTTCAACCAGTCATCGTAGAGGCCGATACCTCCCATAAAAACCGTGCTGAAAAGAACGAGCCAGACAAAGGGATTCTCGGGCTTGGCCCAAAGAAGCGTGGACACAACGACTGTTCCTATCAGTAGGACGCCGCCCATGGTGGGTGTGCCTTTTTTTGAGCCATGGAGTTCGTGGAGCTTGTGAACTTCGGCTGCGGTGCGGATGGGTTGGCCGAACTTCAATGAAATCAATTTGCGAATCACCAGATTTCCGAAGGCCAAACTCAAAACAAAAGCGGTGATGCCAGCGCAAATGGCGCGAAATGTGATGTAGGAAAAGACATTTAGCGCTTTGAGAATATCGTTGTCGATTCCTCGACTAGAAGCCCATGTGGAAATCTCAGATAGGTAATAAAGCATCAGTTTGGGATATGTTGGAAGAGGGTTTCCATGCGGGCCGAGCGGCTTCCTTTGACAAGTACGATGTCGCCCGGTCTTGCCAGTTGCTCAAGCATACGTGCGGCAGCGGCGGTTTCCTCGACTTCGTGAATTCGGCTTAGTCCGGATTTTCTCGCAGATTCTGCGATCGCAGAGGCTTCTTTGCCGACAGTGATGAGAATGTCTGCATGTCTTCCAGCGGCAACACCGGTTCTTTGATATCCCTCTGCGGCGTAGTCACCGAGTTCACCCATTTTTCCTAAAACGGCGATGCGACGTCCTTGGCTGCTGATCTGGCGCAATGTATGGAGGGCAGCTTCCATGGAATCGGGATTAGCGTTGTAGGTGTCGTCGAGATAGAGAACGCCACGTAGGGTCTTCTGCTCCAATCTCCCGCCTGTCGGTTTTGCGCGTGAGAGACCCTTGATTGCTGAGGGGAGGGGGATTCCTAATTCCAGTCCTGCCGCAATGGCTAGGAGGGCATTTTGAACCATATGGGATCCACTAACGGGAATGGAGGCTTCATATTTGGTTCCCTCGTGAGTGATCGTAAATGTGGTCCCTTTTTCTGTGCTTGCGAGGGATTCTGCGACGAGATCGCCTTTTGTTAATCCGACTCGGATGACTTTGGATGGGCTTCGTTTCGCGATGGATTCTGTTTTGTCATCCTCGGTCACGAGAATCACAGCCCCGCTGGGATTCACACTTTCTGCGAGCATCCCTTTTTCAAGAGCGATCGCATCGCGGGTTTTCATGTGCTCAATGTGGGCAACCCCGATATTAGTGATAATGACGCAATCCGGTTTGATAAGCGCAGCCAGCGGGGCGATTTCACCGGGATGGTTCATGCCGACTTCCCATACAGCGACTTGATCCTCGCTCGTTGCAGTGAGGATAGAAAGTGGAACACCGATGTGATTGTTGAGATTGCCTGCCGTTTTCACGACTTTGAGTCGGCTTCCTAGAACGGCCGCTGTGAAATCCTTTGTGCTGGTTTTTCCGCTGCTACCCGTGATTCCAACGACTTTGAGATTCAGCTTCGAGCGCCATGCGGCGGCCAGTTTTGTCAAAGCAGTCAACCCGTCCTCTACAAGCAAAACAGCGTGCGTAGCAGGAATGGAACGAGCCGCTTCCGCTGAGTCCAGCAAAACGGCCGCAGCTCCATGGGCGAGTGCATCAGAGGCATAGGCGTTACCGTCAAAATTGTCCCCATGAAGAGCGACATAAAGATCCCCTGGCTGGATAGTGCGGGAGTCTTTGCTGATTGTTGATACCAGCAGATCCGGTGAGCCCTGAAGAAGCTTGGCTCCGGCCATTTTGGCGATCTCGTTAAGGGCGGTTTTATCCATTTCTTTGCTCCCCCCCCTTTTTCTCGCTGATGGCTCGTGAAGCGATGGCGACATCATCAAAGGCGACTTTACGATCACTCAATTCCTGATATTTTTCGTGACCCTTGCCAGCGATGAGGACGATGTCCCCGGCTTCCGCTAATTGAATGGCGCGATGAATTGCTGATGCCCGATCGGGGATGATTTCGTGGTTTTTTCCACGTAATCCCAACTGCATTTCCTTCAAAATAGCGTCCGGATCTTCGCT
>RFZT01000160.1 GCA_009920585.1 bacterium | reverse complement strand
GATATCCCCTTGTTGTTTGAAAACCATTTAGAAGGGCATTTTTCTTGGGTTATTTCAGTGGCGTGCTCGCGCTCAACGCAAATCCAGCGTGTTGTCGCTCGTGGAGTTGATGAGCGAGTTGCTGAGTTGATCATAGCGGCTCAGACTCCAACTTTAGAAAAAATCTCCCGTGCGCACTTTGTGGTTTGGAATGACGGGAGCTTGGATGTTTTGGAATCCCAAGCGGACGAGATCGTCAATCGCGGTCAGCTTGCGCTTCGTCCAAACTCACAGCCTCGGCTATAGCCGTGATCGTTCCGGGGAGTCGGGCTTCGATTTCACTCCATGCGGGTGCTCCCGGTGGCTGAGATGGACTGGTCACAAAGATCGAAATGGCCCGATCAATGGCGCTGGCAAACATGGTGGCGGTTTGATCCTCGAGTGCAGCATCATATTGCAGGAGATTGATTCGGGCATCCGCTGCATAAAATCTCATCATTTCACGTGCGAGCCGCAAGTAGTTGGTGACGAGTTTTTCAGGATTAATGGAAACGGGAGTCGTTAGTCCGGAAGAAATCGTTCGCAGTAGGCAAAGGGTCACATCACAGGCCATTTTATTGAGTCCACCCAGAGGGTCTTTTTCGGAGAGGTCTTGGTGTTTGTGATCGTAGGTTTCTGCAATATCGACCTGACAGACTCGATGGGTGGAGCAGAGGCGAAACACATCCGCCATCATTCCGGTTTCGACACCCCAGTCGGAAGGAAAGCGAATTTCCTGCACAACGCGGCGGTGCAGGCAGACCTCGCCGCTGATCGGGTAACGAAAGTTTTGGAGCGAGCCGAGGGTCGATTGAAATCCATCCATATCCTCCATGGCGCGGAGGAGGGGACTGATCAAGAGACGCATCACTCGACCATTCAATCGATCTGAGAATCGTGCGCTGAAGCCCTTGCTGACTTCAAATGCCATTTCAGGATGGGCTACGGGAAAGCAAAGTCGGGCTAGCATTTCGCGGCGGTAATTCACGATGTCGCAGTCGTGGACAGCGACAAACGAAGCATCCGTTGCGGACAGTGCATATCCAAAGCAGAGCCTCATATTGCGGCCTTTGCCCCTTTCGCCTGGATCCATTCCAGCGGCTTCGAGTTGACGGAGGATATCGCTGATTCGTGGTCCCTCATTCCACAGGATGGCCGTTTTCTGTGGGAGTTTGTTAAAAAGCGATCGCGCCAACTGCCATTGCGCCCGATCTGCTCCGTCCAACCCCACGACGACATGGCGAATGAAGTCCGTCAGCTTGAGCTCATCAATGATGGCGGCTAGGGCTGGTGACTCCAAATCTCGGGCATGGCAAGGCAGCACAAGGGCAATGGCGGGTGAGAGCGCATTGAGTTCCTGTTCGAGCTTCTTGTAATCCGGGTTGCCGAGGTGGTGGAGCGTGGCTATGCCGCCGTGCTGGTAGAAATCCGACATGTTCACCACCAATCTTCCGAGTTGCTTCGCATTGAGCAAGTCCGTGAAATCGCTATTTTCAATCGGTGCGCAAAAACCCTGTTCCATTTTTACACCTGGTGGTGGTTCACTACCACTGGCGACCAGGTGGTGTGCGAAAAGTCGTCGAGTTAACATTGCCCGCGATCCGGCGTGCCGCGCACAGAGATTTACAAGTCACGCTCCTGAGCGGCAGTCCTGCATCAGAACACCCGATCATCGCCAACTTATCTACCGAAGTGGGTGTTCACTCTGAACCGGCGTGTGATTATTTTTCGGAGCAGTCGCTTCCTGCTGAAACCATCGCGAGCCGTATTCGCAAAGCTTTGGAGAGTATTATTCCATCGGAGCAGGGTGATCGTACACTGATTTGGTTTCACAATCCTGGGCTTGCGAGAAATGGGCTTCTTAATCGAGAGGTGATGGATTTTTGTGAGAAATCGGGAACCTCGCTGATCCTGCATCACCACGATTTCTGGTGTTCCGGACGCTGGGCGCGTTGGCAGGAACTGGAGCGATGCGGATGGGGGACACTCGAAAAAGCGGCTGGGATCGCTCTCGGAAGGGGGGCGCGTTCTGTTCAAGTGACAATCAATCTCGCTGACTTTAAATCGCTGGATGAAGCGATGGGAGGGCAGGTGTTTCATTTGCCCAATCCTGTTGTGCGGCCAAGTAAGATTTCCTCGAGGAGGATCTGTGCCGTTCAAAAATGGGTGAACCAAGAGTTGGTAGGTTCGAAGCCGATTTGGGTGTGTCCGACTCGGTTTTTAAGAAGAAAAAATCTCCTCGAAGCTATTCTGCTAACTCGCTGGTTAAGGCCGGAAGCCGTCTTTGTGACGACATCGGGAATGGCATCGGGCGATGAGATTCCCTATGCGCGGATGATACAAGCGGCTGCAGAAAAGGGTAATTGGAATGTCAGATTCGGTCTTCTTGATAAGCCTGACGCGCCCAAGGTGGACGAGCTTTTGCGCGTGGCAGAGGTTGCGCTTTTGACTTCAGTACAAGAAGGATTCGGAATGGGATTTGTCGAGGCCTCCGCCGCAGGCATTCCACTCATCGCTCGCGCTATGCCTGACGTGATGCCTGATCTGGAGGCGTTGGGGTTTCATTTTCCCCATCTCTATCCCGATGTTTATATTGACCCCGCATTGCTAGACGTTTCGGCGGAGTTCGAACGACAAGCCCGACTGCTTTTAATGGCAAAAGAGAATCTGCCATCGGTGCTGGCGTCGCGATTTCATCCCGGCACGCGGGATTTCGAGCATCCTATTGCTTTCAGTCGCCTCACATGGCAGGGGCAAGTGGAAGTTCTAAATCATCCGTCTAAGCAAGCATGGGAAGCGTGCCGGTCTTTAAATCCTGTTTTAGAAAAAATCCATACCTCCCTAGATAGTCTTGAATCCAGTCCGTGGCCGTCATCTCCGATCCAAAGCCCCACGAGGTACGCTAAGTCGTTTTGGAAGATAGCGAGTGTTGCCAAGCATCAATCGATAACAGATCCGGCGGGGGTATTACTTGCTCAAAGCCGACTCATTGATCGAGCTCTGGAACCCTGTGCATTTTTCCCAGTTCAAGCTGAGGGTGGCAAGAGCAGGCAGTTGTAAGACTGGAGAAAAGCTGGCGATTTTCGGCCACAAATTTATATCCGCATTCGAAAATCGATCGAATGATCAATGATCTCGAATGCCATGAGTGAACCCATTTTGCTGCTGGATGAAATGGGGCAAGCGCCTCGAGAATTGCTTCTGCTGCAGAGGCCCGTGTTCCGTTTGGACGAATGAACTGAACAGCTTCCTCAAAAGCCGTGAGCGGAATTTCTGGATGATCTGCAGCGGCTTCGCTTGAAGGTCTATATTCGATGGAATCGCCACTCACTCTTTTCAATAGAGCGATACAATGACTGCAAAACTGGCATTCGCCATCATATATCATGACTGGTATCATTCGCATCCACATGATCGCATTTCGTCAGATGCGCATAGACAATTCAGAACTTAGTGTGGAGAGAGTCGGCGCTCGAGTGTCGGATCAGGTTCGATACCGAGGGACTTCGCCTTTTCGTAACTAGCTAGAGCCTGATCGATCGCGGGTGGGGTTTGACCCATATACATCACAGCTAGGTTGAAATGGGCTTTGGCGTAGTTTGGATCAATAGCAATGCTGCGAAGGAAGTGGTCCTCTGACTCTTTGATCTTTCCGGTTTTTCCGAGAACGATGCCCATGTAGTTATGAGCGAGCGCATTTTGCGGATCGTTTTCAAGAATCGGATTCAGGATTGCGATCGCCTTGTCGAAATCCTTCAATCTTGAATAAACGAGGGCGAGGTTGGTGAGCACCAAGATGTCATTGGGCTTCTGGATGAGAACCTTTTCAAGCCCCGCGCGGGCATCGCTGATCTTTCCGACTTCGATTTTGGCGATCGCTAAATGGGCAATCACAAAAAGATTGTTTGGAGCGAGTTTCAGAGCCTGACGAAAAATGATGACCGAATCGAAGAATCGTTTGTCTTTGTAAAGTTGCGAGCCCAGATCAGCCAATTCCCGTGCTTGAGGAGAAAGGGATGCGAGATCTTCATTCAAAGAGTTGGAAGCCGGTTTGGGGGGTGGCGTGACGAGTTCCTGATGAGCGGGTTCCTGCTGGTCTGGAGTCTGCTCAGCGACAGATTTGGATTCTTCGGTGGGGCCTGAGGTTATCGCTGGTGCGGGGGGAGCGACCACATTGCTCTGGACCCTATCTTCCTCGTGCGGGGTTGTCGGCGCAGATAGGTTCACGGAGACTTGTTCAGGTGTTGACTGAGGTGGTGCTTCTTGTGTTGTCAGACCCTGCTGGTCTGGAGTCTGCTCAGCGACAGATTGAGATTCTTCGGTGAGGCGTGAGTCTGTTGATGGTGTGTGCGCAGGGGTCTCGTTGCTCACGAGCTTTTCTTCATCCTTCGGGGGTGTCGTTGGCGATTGGTTGTCGGAAACTTGATCAGCTGTAGGCTCAGGTGTTGCGGGTTTTACGTCTTGAGCAGGGGGTTCATTTGCTGAAGCCAGCAAGGGGTCATCGGGCGCACGTCCGAGTTTGAAATAAATCTGCTTGGATTCGACTTCAGTCACCATGCCCAGCAATGTCTGAACGCTCTCGGGGCTCATTGGTGTGGCCGAAAGAGCGTAGAAAACCACAGCCCCTTGGTCGCCCACTTTGGCGCTGAATTGCAAGCTGTAGCCAGCTGCGATCGAGACGGATCCCGTGCCGTCGGGCTTTGTAAAAAAAATCGAACCATTGGAAATCTGAATAACCCCGCGAAACTCATTGGCTTTATCTGTGGGGGAGACTGTGAATCGCCAAGTTGTGCCTCTTATGTCGGCCGTTCCGATAGGCGTTTCGATCTCCAACTTTGAAGTTTTTTGGAGTTTTTTGGAGTTTCCGACGATGGTGCCTTCGCTGAGCAGAAGCTTGCACTTGGACGTGGTTGGCTCTGTGGGGAGCTGATTCCAAGCCGCTGCGCTTGCTTCGACTGCCTCGGAGGAGTTCGTGCTATTGACTGGAGGGTCGACTTCTTGTGTCAGAAAAAACGATCCGTCAGAAAAAACAAATTTGATGGGATCTTGGAGAAATTCTCCGATAGCTAGTTTTGAGTTATCAAGCAACTGCACGAGGGCGCCGTTAGACATAGCCAAGTCGACGCGTCCGCCAGTTCCCGATTGAATGGTTGCGCTGGGCGGGATTTTTTCTCCTTTTTGAAGTGGACGTGAATTATCGCTCGCTTTGTCGATGAGCTTTGGATCTCCAGCGAAGTCAGCAACAATAGTGAATCCAGGCTCCAGCTTCGTGGAGGAGTTGGTTTCGGGGTATTGCGCAATCAAGGAAATGATTGGCAGGAATGCAAAAAAAACGGAAAGAGCTTTTTGGTGGGAGGGCATATTTTAACGAGGAGCAAGCAAACAGCGATGCCTGCAACTGTAGTTATTCGCAATAAAAGAATCCCAAATGGGAGGAATTTTGGTTTTTCTAGCTAGGGTGAGGGTTGCTTTTGTCGGCCGACAGTGATCTTTTGGCCAATTGTTTTTAAAACCTGGATCGGCGTACCTGCTGGTATGAACTCGCCCTCGGTGAGAACGTCAAAGTGATCTTGGCCAATTTGGGCTCGTCCCGATGGGCGAAGGGCTGTGAGAGCGATGCCTGCGTCGCCGGAAGCAAGGGGCAAAATTGCGCCGGTGTCTGTGAATCCTTGGGCAATGGATGGGCCCGCTGCCAATTTAGAAGAGAGGGAAAGTCTTCGAAAAAGCGGAAGTGAGGGCAAAAAGCGCGAAGCCAGAGCCATGAAAATGCAGGCAAGCAGGATGGCGATGCTGATGTTCAATATCGGGGTCAGAAAAAAATCATAGGAAAAGTGAACCGGTTGCGCGGGGTAGAAGTCGGCCAT